>CACZOG010000252.1 GCA_902782715.1 uncultured Lachnospiraceae bacterium
ACAAGAGATCCTCGTATGAAGGAAAGAAAGAAATACGGTCTCAAAGCTGCTCGTCGTGCACCTCAGTTTAGTAAGAGATAATTTGAATCAGAAAGGTTCTCCAAACGGAGAACCTTTTTTGATTTGTCTTCACTTTTTAAAAAATTATCGGTTGTATTTTGATTTATGATAAAATGAAGATTGTCAGGAATATATTATTGTTTGGTATTTAAGGAATAAAGATGCCTAATTACGGAAGAACTAAACTAGCCTGCTATCTTGGATTTATAACCCAGGCCATAGCTGCGAATTTTGCACCGCTTCTTTTTTTGAAATTTCATAACGACTACGGTATATCACTGGGAAATATAGCGCTTATTTCCACGGTTTATTTCTTCATGCAGCTTCTTGTGGATCTTTTCTGCGCGAAGTTTGTAGATAAGATTGGATACAGGGTCTCCATAGTAATATCGGAAGTGTGTTCGGCTGCGGGCCTTATCGGACTGGCATTTCTGCCCGACTTACTGCCTGATGCTTTTGCCGGAATACTTATAAGCGTATCGGTTTATGCCGTGGGATGCGGACTTATCGAAGTTCTGGTAAGCCCCATCATCGAGGCTTGTCCGTTCGAGAATAAAGAGGCAACAATGAGCCTTCTTCATTCTTTTTACTGCTGGGGCTGCGTGGGAACAATAGTAATTTCAACGCTGTTTTTTAGCCTGTTTGGCATGGACAGCTGGAGATGGCTCACACTTATCTGGGCGCTGGTACCGGCCGTAAATATATTCAACTTTGCAACCTGTCCCATCGTACCTATCGTGGAAGACGGAAAGGGAATGGGAATCAGGCAGCTTGGAAAGAAACCTCTTTTCTGGGCAGCAATATGTCTTATGGTCTGTGCGGGAGCTTCGGAACTTGCCATGGCACAGTGGGCATCGGCATATGCAGAAGCAGCACTGGGATTATCCAAAGCACTTGGCGATCTGTTAGGTCCCTGTATGTTCGCGGTAACAATGGGCATAAGCCGCGTCATATACGGAAAGTATGGAGAAAAACTTAAGCTTACGTGGTTCATGCTTGGCTCCGGAGCATTATGCGTTGTCTGTTATCTTTTGGCATCTCTTTCTTCAAATCCGGTTATCGGACTCATTGGATGTGTTTTATGCGGATTTTCCGTAGGGATCATGTGGCCCGGAACAATAAGTATTTCTTCAAAGAAATTCCCTGCAGGAGGAACGTCGATGTTTGCACTCCTTGCAATGGCGGGTGACCTTGGCGGAAGCATTGGACCTGCTTTTGTAGGAAGAGTTACGCAGTTTGCCGGTGATGACATCAGGGCAGGAATGGGAGTCGGCCTGATATTTCCGATAGTGCTTATCATAATGCTTATGATCATCAGTAAAGCATCGGTAAAAACCGAGTCGGA
Organism: uncultured Lachnospiraceae bacterium; assembly: GCA_902782715.1. Classification (GTDB taxonomy): domain Bacteria; phylum Bacillota; class Clostridia; order Lachnospirales; family Lachnospiraceae; genus UBA3766. Next base: position 1,406 of record CACZOG010000252.1, read on the forward strand.
CAGACAGTGATCCGACTATAAATTCAGCGTCCCCAAAGAAGCATTTTCTCGTCAATGATCATTCTGATATAGTCAAAAAATCCTTCCGATCGTTCGGAGGGATTTTTTTATCCATTTTTTCATTCATTTTATGCTTATAAATTGATATACTATCCTATATGGAGGAAAAAAATGGGAACGAAAAGAATTAATTTTTCACTGGTTCTGAATATATTATGTGCTTTTACCTCACTGATCTATGCGGCTTTTGCACTGAGTTATTTCGGGAAGATGATATCCCTTGCAATTAAAGGCGGCGAATATGACTGGATGGATTTTATGGCTTTGCTGATCTTTGTATTTTTCCCGATCGTAGCAGGCATTGTTCTTCCCTTAAGAATGGTTACGCTTGTCAATATAATAGTTGCCAAAACAAAGATAAAAAACGGAACATTTGCCAAAGGAAACCTTATTGCAACCGGCATATTGCAGATGGCTGATGTATTGATCTCTTTCTGCGGATTCCTGGGAGTTTTAGTCTGGCTGCTATTCATTAATGATGATTTGATCAGGACCATATTGGGAACGCATTATTCCGATTATTACTGGCCGTTAGTCAGCATTGCAGCGATCATTCTCGGAATACCGCATATTGCCAAAGCCGTTGCGCAGATAGTTTCCGCCATAATGCTTTTTACCGTTAAAAGAAATGCAATAACTGCTGAATAAGTTTTCTTTATTGTTTTATTTGATGATAGAGAAAAGGAGTAATAAAAGACTGATAATATGATACACGAGTTAAAAGATACATCAAAAGTTCAGAGCCTGTTTAAAGGATGGGAGGAAACTCTGATTTACTCATGCCTGCAAAATGTTATGGGCAGGGTTTTTGTAACGGATCCCGATAATCCGAAGTCTGCAATGGCATTTGTTGGATGCTTTGGGTTTTATGCAGGAGAACCGGATCGTGAACTTGTTGAAAATAAACCTGAAGGGTTTGTTATCATGACGCCGCAAAATGAGGAATGGGCTTCGCTGATAGAAGACTGTTTCCCATCGTCAAAGCGTGTTATAAGATATGCCATCAAAAAGGACACGCAATTTGATGTGGAGGCATTAAAAAATAAAATAAGCGAGCTGCCCGAAGAATATGAACTCAAGCCGATAGATTCGGATATCTACGATCTGTGCCTTGAAAATCCGGTGACGAGAGATTTTGTTTCCGCGTTTGAGAGTAAAGAGAAATATCTTGAACTGGGACGCGGAATCGTAATATTAAAAGACGGAAATATAGTATCCGGAGCTTCTTCGTATACGAGATACAAAACCGGAATCGAAATAGAAGTTGATACTGCGGAAAGCGAAAGAAGAAAGCAGCTGGCTACTATAGTATGTGCGGCACTTATTGTTCAATGCCTCGAGGAAGGATTATATCCGAGCTGGGATGCGCAGAATATGAATTCGGTGCGCCTGGCCGAAAAACTCGGATATGAATTCAGCCATGAGTACGTTGCATACGAAGTGAATTCCGAAGATCGGACGCATTAGAAAACAAAGAAAAACCTAAATATAAAAGACTAATAAAACAACGGAGGACCGGAAAATGATCTTATCAGACAAAACCATCAGCAAAATGATCGAGGAAAAAACTTTGGTTATCGAACCCATAACCAAAGAGCAGATACAGCCTGCCAGTGTGGATATAAGGCTCGGCAATACATTCAGTGTTGTTGATGACACACCGTCGGGAGTGATCACATTGGGAAATAAAATAGAATACAAATCCATAGTTACGGATACATATCTAATCCTTCCGGGACAGTTTGTTCTTGCAACAACAATGGAATATTTTGAACTGCCTGATGATCTGACGGCATTTGTGGAAGGCCGCAGTTCTTTAGGCCGCATGGGATTGTTTATTCAGAATGCAGGATGGGTGGATCCCGGATTTAAGGGCGAGATCACGCTGGAATTATATAATGCAAACAGATGCGCGATCGAACTGAAAGCCGGCAGAAGAGTCGGACAGCTTGTGTTCGCTAAAATGGATGATGCGGCATTAAATCCTTATAACGGAAAATACCAGGGTCAAAGAGGCGCAACAGGATCCAGAGTGTTTATGGATTCCGATAAATAAATCTGATTAAACTTCAATAAGGCATAATGAAAAACACATTATTTTTAGGATTTAAAGGAAAGAATAATTCATCGAATCTGCTGGTTAGTTCATTATCGGCACGATCATTTTTTCTGACAAATTCTTTTACGGGATTAAAGAAAGATATCGAAGATCTGTCTCCTGATTATACTGAAGTATATCTGTTCGGAGTAAACAAGAACTTAAGCAATACGTTCAGTATTGAGCGCTTTGCAGAAAAAGACGGTAAAAGACTGCGATCCAAACTCGATCCGGAAGAACTTAAGAAACGATTTGCTTCTTGTGGGATCAATGCCGATATATCGCATGTTCCGTCAAAGTATCTTTGCAATGAAGCCTTCTGGTATCTGCTGGAAAAATACCAAGGAAATGCTGTTTTGATCCATATTCCGACCATAAAGAATTTTAATGAAGAATGGGTTTCAAGTGTCAGAAACGCAATGACAATCAAAGAGAACGGAAAGTGAGTGAGAATGTCGGCAGACAAAGCTTTTATTGTTATAGATTTGCAGAATGATTATCTCTGGGATAAAAGAAAACCGATGTTTACTTATGATTCGGATAAGCTTGTAGAGAATGTAAATCATAACATTTTAACTTACAAAGAAAAAGGGTATGACATTATATATATCAAACATATTCTGCCTAAAATAATGTGGGGTGTCGGTTTCTCCATTAAAGGAACTGAGGGTGCCGAATTATATCCCAAAGTGGATCGGGTATCGGATTATATTTTTGAGAAAAATCATTCCGATTCATATACTTCAAAAGACTTCAGACAGCATATGGAAAAGCAGGGATACAAAGAAGTTGTTCTTTGCGGATTGGATGAGTGCGGATGTGTCGGCGCAACGGCAAAAGGTGCGGTTAAAACCGGCGTTAAGGTGTCCATGCTTACAGACTGTATAGTCAGCCGTTTCCCGGATGAGAAGATTCAGAAAATGAGAGCCGACCTGAAAGCCTTGGGTGTTCAATACATATAGCATATTTTATTTGAGGAAACTATTATCATGAAAAAACCAATTAAAATGGTTGCATTATTACTATCACTTCCTTTAGTTTTGGCAGGATGCAAAGGTAATAACAATCAGGTTGTCGAAAATGATCTGCCGGAGCAGGAAATAGAGGAAAACGTAATATCGGATAATGAAGATGGTGAAATAAAATATGATAAAGATCTGGAGTATAACATATATATCGAAAAAAATGTTGTGACTCCTTCTTCTGATAATACCGACCCGGAAGATACTACAGATACCAAAGAACCCGAAACAGATATAGATACCGAAGAACCTGAAACAGATAGTGATCTGCTTAAGGAAAATCCCGAAATCGCCGCTTACCTGGAAATCAATTATGAGGAAGTGGATACGAAAGGTTTATCGAAGGAAACGCTTAATTTATTTGCTCCCTGTGCTATTTATCTGGAAAACGGCGGATATACAACCAATGGGGATATGTTAAGTTCGATGGATTATCATGATATATATGATTTTCTGTATGATTTTCTGGAGGCAGCAGGAAGCGAACAGGTTCACGGTTTTGATTATGATTTTTTGACTACGCAGAGCAGGATGAAATATGAAGACTGGGAGTATCTTTTAACTGAGGTTTTAAACGAGAACAACCCCGAAATCGTACTAAATAAACTGCCCAACGAATTCGGAGGCGAAGTGTCAGTTTATTATAATCCCGAGGATAACTATATATACACCGAAAGAGGAACTCTCGGCTGGGAACAAAGTGCAGAAGTCAGGGAAGTGATAAGAGAAGGAGATGCTTTTATAATCACATACGATCTGTACACTCTCGGCAGTTATTTGATCGGTGTAGCAGAAGTGACAATAGCGGAAGCAGATAATAAATACGGTTACAGCCTTGTCGGTGTTGACAGGATAAAAGGATTTGATGAATGGATCTGGAATGAATTTTATTTCGAGTAAATACTCAATGAGAGGGAAATTATGATCGTTTTGACAGAGAGTGTTATACTGTGCGGACTGTTCACGCTTATGGTTTTTATAATGTCGAGAAAGCCCATTAATACACTTTATAACTATCCGCCCCGAATTCAGGAAAGAGTTAAGTCCCTGGATGAATATAAGGACATTGTTCCTACAAAGAAAAATAAGATAGCGGTTAAACTTATCGCATGCATATTGTTCGTCGTCATTCTCAGTCTGATATTGAGATTTATAAACGGGTATACAACCTTTTTGGCGGCTTTCGGATTTGGCTTCCTTTTGTGGACGATAGTTAATCTTTGGGATGTCATTGTACTGGATATTATCTGGTTCTGTCATGATCCCCGATTCGTTTTCAAGGGCACTGAAGATATGGTGAAGGACTATCATGATTACTGGTTCCACATCAAGGGATTCTTTATCGGAGAGGTACTGGCATTGGTCATTTGTGCGCTGGCCGGACTGGTAGTGCATTTTGTTTTTTAAATATTGGCCATATGGCGAAAATGGAAGGGGATCAAAAATAGCTTTGGGGTAAGAAGAAATATGGGAAAGAAGCAATCAACAAGTAATGCGGATAAGCCTGATTCCGAATTAATTATAAAATTGCAAAGAAAAACTAAAATTAAACTTCTGAAACAAAAGGGTTATAAGAAAGCCTCTTTAGCAGTACAAAAAGTAAACTATGCCGTAAAAATGTATGAGAAAGTCGGATTTAAATCAGTAGACGAGAATAGCGAGGAATATATTATGGTGTGCCAATTATGACATGCCAATCTGATCAAATATGAAAAAGAAAAGCAGAATAATTATTTTACTTATATTGAGTTTTCTTACGGTATTTATCTTGCTCGGGGTCATAATATTTATTCGTTCACGAGAACCCAAAATAACAGTTGGACGACGTGAGGCCCAGGAATTGAGGCCGATTATGGCTGATAAAGTCTCACTTTATATGGAACCGGGCGAGACAGTTTTTTACGGCGGAACTACCAGTTCAAATAATATGGGTTCATACAGATTTTCTGATTTTGAAAATGAAACCTCTTTAAGGTTCTGGATTGAAAAAGAAGAAGGTGAATGTGATATTCCAAAGATTTACAGGAAAACAGATAGTGAGTACGTAGATATGAATCCTTCGGATTCAAAAGCTGAAATTATAATGGGTGATTCCATGTTACTTTTTGATTTTACTTTTTACTCAATAGGGGAATTAAAAGAAGGAAATTACTACAGGATTGAATACGGTCCATATACAGTTGATTTTTTCATGGCTATGAATAAATTTGATATGTATTTTTAGTTATAAATATGCAATACAGGAAGGTATTTTTTAATAAAATAGATAATGGGCAATGAAATGGTAATTAAACAAATAAGGAAAGAAATAATTAAAGATATTAAAGGAATAAATGAGCCCTTTGAAATAATCGGGCGGATAAAACCTTCATTGGTTAACGGTGAGTGGTCGGTATCGGAAGAATTGTTTGACGAGTCATATTTACATTCATATCCGGATGATGATGTTGACTATAAAGAGTATACTGATAACCCCGATCAGACAGTTTTCATGGCTTATGTTGACGGAGAATTTGCAGGCAGGATCATCGTTAGGAAAGACTGGAATAAATTTCTTTTTGTTGAAGACATAAGCGTATTAAAAGATTTCAGAGGCAGGGGAGCAGGAACTGCTCTTGTGAACAAAGCTATTGAATGGGCTAAGAATGAAGGAATGAAAGGCCTGGCTTTGGAGACTCAGGATAACAATCTTCTAGCATGCAGATTTTATTTGAAATGCGGGTTTGTTTTAGGCGCAGTTAACAGTATGCTTTATAAGAATCTGGATAAACCTTTTTGTGATTGCGTTGCTTTGTATTGGTATCTGATTTTTTGATCTGAAACTATGCTGACGGAGGTGGTACAAAATGAATAATAAAGA
>CACZOG010000253.1 GCA_902782715.1 uncultured Lachnospiraceae bacterium
AATTCCAACCAGAAGTTCAGCATCTTCTTTAGTTGCCGATCTATACTCGATTATCATAGTGATCCTCCCTACAAACTCCGATTTGTCATACTCATATATTTAAATATAATTTAGTCTGTAAACCCAAAATCTAACTCTATTTTGCTTTACATGACATTTTTGTAACTTCAAGTTTAAATACTGCGACACCTTCTATCATTTGAGGCTTATACTCCCATGATTCCTTTCCGGAAATCTGTTTCATCAAAATATTCAAACCTTTTACTTTCTCTGTCACTTCTTCGATTACACTTAACTTACCCGTTCCAATCACACTTTGGAATTTAGCAGAATAATCACACGCTATATCCGCTGGAAGAACCTCAAATACACCATCTATTTCAAACCCGACAGAAGGTGTTTTTAGCGCAAGTTCATATTTCCTTCCAGCTTTAGCTCCATGAAAATAAAAAACATGTTTACCTTCCTGCAAACAATGTCCATAATTTACCGGAACCACATAAATATCACCGTCGTCATAAAACGCAATATGAATGATATTTTCTCTATCTATAAATTGATTTATAGTTTTATCGTCGGTAATTTCTCTATCCGATCTTCTCAAATTTCATACTCCTTTTAGTAAGTAATATCAAAATAATTCATCATATTTGTCTCATATATCTGGCATCCTTAAAAGAGCCTATTTTCTTTATCTTATTTTCCTTCAACATCTTGCTTAAAACAAGTTCAACAGTTTTTACACTTATATCCGGCACTTTTTCAAGGATTTCCTGTTTAGATATCGGCGTTATTGCAGATAATAAAACGCTCTCAACTCTCTCCGATTTTTTTGCTTTTTTAAGTGATATTTCCGTAAACGAGTTATCCAATTCTTTAAAACACTTATATATTATCTGGAGAAAATTGATTATAAAAGGAACATAATCACTCTCGTTTTCATGCCATCCTTCAGAAGATATTTTAAGAGCCTCATAATAGCTTTCTTTATATTTGTTTACCTGTCCTTCGAATGATATGTATCTGACTATGTCATAACCAAATGTATATAACAATAAAACCGTCAACAATCTTGATATTCTGCCATTTCCGTCAATAAAAGGATGTATACACAAAAAGTCAAGAACAAAACACGGTATTAAAAGAAGTGGGGATATCTCAGAATCCTGACGCGCTTCATAAAATGCAAGAAACAGTTGATTCATATCTTCTCTAACCCTCTTTGCGGGTACAGGCTTAAATCTTACTTGTCGACTTCCATCAGGGCCAATTTCAAGTATGAAATTATTATTCTTTTTATATTTCCCTGCCTCTTTTGAATTGGTTTGTTCCAAAATCATCTTATGGAAGGAGAGAACAACTTCCTCCTCGATATCCAAATTCTCGTGATTGAAATGGATTAGGTTTAAAACATCTTTATACCCGGATATTTCCATTTCATCGTGTGTCAACGGCTTTGATCCATTAACAATATCTTTAATTCTGGAATCAGTTGTCACTATACCCTCAATGGCATTACTTCCCTTTACAGACTCAATAATCGCCTTTTGACGTAGTTTTTCAAATGTCTCTTCATACTGAAACTTGCGAAATTCCTCTTTAGTTTTTAAATCAGATATAACGTCTGTCAATCCAACTATACTTCCCGGAATAGCATTCTTCAAAAAAGAATAATCATACTTATGCATATATACCTCATTAATAAAATACTACCTAAATTTTATCAATTTTTAGGTAGTAAATCAATCATTGCTTGCTGAGTTGTCTTAGCACGTTATATCAAAATATATTGCTATCAACTAAAATAGAACCCTGATTCTGCATCAAGTTTTTTAACAAATGTTTCCAGATCGGGCGCAATTTCTTTCAATCCCCAGAAAATCTTTCCGAGATTTTCGCCAGTGAATTTAATTGTCATATGCGAATTGCAATCTAGTTCAAAGAAAACCAGTTCGTCCTCTTTTATAAACTCTCTGTCTTCAGAATAAACATAATTTCCGGTCCCCTTGCGGTAGTCAACTATTTGCTGTGGGCTCATAAAAAGATTAATGTCTGTCATTTCTTTATCAAAAAAATAACCATATCCTATTTCGTCATAGAACCTTTTGAGTTCTTCCGGAAACTGTATTTCCAGTTCCTCTTCTGCATTTTCAACCCTATCGGAATTCAATTTGTAGAAAATGTGTTTCTTATTATTCTTTTCATGTTCATCACTAACAACATACTCTTTTAGGAAATTAAACATTTTTGCACCTGACTCCTTAGTCGTATTTACTGTTAAGTTTTCTTAATAATGTGTCTTGCTTGGAATCATCATAGCGCCCCCGGCAAGTACTGCAATCCCACCGATGCCAATTATAAACCAACCGA
>CACZOG010000254.1 GCA_902782715.1 uncultured Lachnospiraceae bacterium
TATTAAGAACGAAGTATCCGATTCTTCGGGTATTAAAGAAGAGAAAAAACTGTTCTCTGATACTGAACCGGAAGATACGGTTTCCGAAAAGATCGTAAGTAATACAAGCCTTGATTCTGGCAGCCTTACCTTTCAGGGAAAAGGCTACGAGGGTACAAAAGGAACGGGAAAATACAATTACGGAGAGGCTTTACAGAAGTCCCTGCTTTTCTATGAACTTCAGCGTTCGGGAGACCTGCCCGAAAAAGTTCGCTGCAACTGGAGAGGAGATTCCTGTTTAAAAGACGGCTCCGATGTCGGACTCGATCTGACAGGAGGATGGTTTGATGCGGGAGATAACGTAAAGTTTAATCTTCCGATGTCATATTCGGCTTCGATGCTTGCATGGTCCGTATATGAGGACAGAGAGGCATACGAGGAATCGGGACAGCTTGAATATGCTTTGTCAAATATCAAATGGGCGAACGATTATTTTATCAAATGCCATCCGAAAGATGATGTTTACTATTATCAGGTCGGAGACGGCAACCAGGATCATTCGTTCTGGGGCAGCGGAGAAGTTGTTGAATACAGAATGAACAGACCCTCTTACTGTGTAACGAAGGATAAACCCGGTTCGGCGGTCTGCGCTGAAACGGCAGCCTCACTGGCGCTCTGCTCGATAGTGTACGAAGATACCGATGCGGCTTATTCGAAGAAGTGTCTTGAACACGCTCAAAGCCTTTATAAATTTGCCAGAGATACCAGATCTGATGCGGGATATACCGCCGCTAACGGATTCTATGATTCATGGAGCGGATTCTATGATGAACTTGCATGGGCGGGAGTATGGCTTTATAAGGCAACTAATGATGAAACATATCTTACCAATGCAAAAAGCGATTATCCCAAGGCCAATCAGGATTACAACTGGGCTATGTGCTGGGATGACGTTCATATCGGAGCGGCACTTATGCTTGCCGAGATAACGGGAGAAGATACATATAAAAAAGCTGTCGAAAAGCACCTTGACTGGTGGACTGTTGGTACCAACGGAGAAAGGATCACATACACACCCAAGGGACTTGCATGGCTTGATTCATGGGGTTCATTAAGATACGCTACTACAACCGCTTACCTGGCAGCAATTTATGCGGACAGCGATGTATGCAGTGAAGAAAAGAAAAAAGATTATAAAGACTTTGCACTTTCACAGGCAGGATATGCACTCGGAGATACGGGCTTTTCATACGAGATCGGTTTTGGAGATGATTATCCCGTAAATCCTCATCACAGAACCGCACAAGGTTCATACTGCGACAACATGAATGAGCCTTCGCCCGGAAGACATATTTTATTCGGAGCACTTGTCGGCGGACCCGATGTTTCGGACAATTATGAAGATACCGTATCAAATTACAACACAAACGAAGTTGCATGCGATTACAATGCCGGATTTACGGGACTTCTCGCACATCTTTACTCGGAATATAAGGGCGAGACCTTAAAAGATTTCGGAGCCGTTGAACCTATTTTAAGAGAGTTTTATGCGGACGGCGGGATCAATGTTTCCGGAAGTGATTTCGTTGAGATCAGAGCATTTGTATATAACGAGACCGGTTGGCCCGCAAGAGTACCTGAAAGAATAGAATTAAGATATTTCGTAGACCTTTCTGAAATATACGAAGCCGGCGGAAAAGCATCCGATGTAGAGGTTTCCACAAACTATATGCAGTCGGGCAGATGTGACGGACTAAAGAGCTGGGATGAAGACAAACATATCTATTATCTCAGCGTGGTATTCGATGACGGAAGTCTGTATCCCGGCGGACAGTCAAACTACAAGCAGGAAATTCAGGTCAGAATGAAGAGTAAGATCGGAGTCTGGGATGATTCCAACGATCCTTCATTCGAAGGCCTTTCAAGCGGAAGCATGGTTCGTGCCGAGAATATGGCTGTGTACGAGAATGACACGCTTGTATTCGGCAGACAGCCCGAAGGTAACGGTAAGCCGGGAGAGAGCGTTGTTCCTTCGAACAATTCGTCTTCAAACAACAATTCGGGAGCGAATACCCAGAATAATTCGGACAGTAATGCCAACAATAATAACAATAACGGAAATACACAAAACAATAATACTGTTTCTCCGACTACCGTAACAGACAGCAATTCATCGGTTGCGGTTAAAATAGATTACACGGGTGACGGAAAGAGCAGCGTTTCGGGCACTATCGAGATAACCAACAATTCCGATTCAGCCATCGATCTGTCCCAAACGGATATTACGTATTATTTTACGGCCGATAATAAATCATCGTTTGTTTTCGACAATTATCACAGTGCGATAAATGCCAAAGACGGTGCGTATACTCAGCTTAACGGCGTTTCGGGAAGTATTTCGGATGCTTCGGGAACGGATACGGATAAGAAATGCGTGATCACGATCTCGGATTCCGCATCTTTGAAAAAAGGCGATAAGTTTACGGTAAGCTTCGCAATCCATACATCGGATTGGAGCAACATCAACATAAGCAACGATTATTCATATAAGAATAAAGACGGAGTTGTAATTAAAAACAACGGAAATATCGTTTTCGGAACGGAACCTTAAAGGATTTTTTAAGGATAGAAGAATAAAATTTTCAAATAATCCATAAAAAGATATTTTTCATTCGTATCTTAAGTGGAGATGGGAGGGAACTTGACTCAAGAACAATTTGCCGATTGCATAACCCGAATCAAAGCCAAGGACAAATCCGGTCTTAAAGAAATATATGATGAATACTTGGGTTACATTTATTCGATCATATACGGAATTGTAAATCAAAAAGAAAATGCGGAAGACGTGACTCAGGATTTCTTTGTGAAACTGTTTTCCATGGCCGAAACCATGGAGATAAGAGAATCGCACAAGACTTTTTTGGCGACCGTTGCAAGAAACATGGCCATAGATTTTGTAAGAAAGAATTCCAGGCAGGTGCCTGTCGATGATTTCATTGAAGAAGGAATTGAACCTGTGGCGAACGATGCGGTCGAGGATACGGTAATAGGAGACATGACAGTCACGGAAGCACTTGCTTCACTTTCCGAGAACGAAAGGCAGGTCGTAAGCATGAAGATACTTTCGGACATGACTTTCAATGAAATTGCCGAAGCACTTAAGACACCGATGGGAACCATAACCTGGAGATATCGGGAAGCGATGAAAAAATTAAGGAGGTTGGGCTATGAGTAAAGATCTTACAAAAGAATACAAAGAAGCCGTAATGAACGATCTGCCCGATCTCTGGGGAAGGATCGAAGCGGCAATCGATGCACAGGAAAATGAAAAAAACAATGAAATAAAATCAGAAACAGTAAAAAAAGAAGAAACAGAAACAATAAAAACCGAAAGCAATATTAAACTTGTCGGTAACGAAACGGTCAAAGAAACTGTTATTAAGAAAAAGAGAAGAATGCCCGTATGGCTGGTGACGGCTGTTCCGTTTGCCGCAATTCTTCTGGTCGTGATAGTTCCTCTTTCGCTGTTTGGTCTTTTATCGGCAGGTGGTGCGAAGAGTTCGGAGTCATATTCCGCTGCCATGAGTGATTGTGCACCTATGGCTGCAGAGATTACAACCTGTGATGAACAAACTGAAATGGCATATGATGCTGTATCGAACATGACTGATTCTTCGGATTCTCTGACATACAAATCAGCAGACATGGATCTGACAGGAATTAATTCTCTTCAGAACTATCCGAATACAAATGTGGAAGCAGCCGTTGACGGTAATTCCGAAAGCGAAGGAGTGGGAGGCCGGGTTCCTTCATCATCAAGCGAAGAAGAGATCCTTGTAAACGAAGCCCTTCTTGTAAAAGTAGATTTCTTCTACGAAAACGAACATGGCAAAATGGCAGATCTGATCATACTTGAGGTAAATTCGGATTCGAATATTCCTTATTCGGGATTTGAGCCTTATAAAGCCGGCCAGTCTGTTACCGCCCGCATAGATGATTATGATTATAAACTCTACGGGGAATACGAGGTTTCGCTTTATTTCGTACCTGATAAGACCAACGAATTCTGGGCTGTTTATCATATTGAGGAGTAATCCAGGAAATTTGTATTTGAATTAAAATTATTATATAATTATCTTCGTGTTTAGATCACGGGACAAAATCTACCGGCTTCGGAGGAAATATGAAAAAAGACAAGAGAATCAAGGCACTTTTTTGCGTCATTTTACTTTTATTCTTAACCGTAATACCGACCAGCAAAGTGTCAGCCGAAAAAAAATACGATTTTGACGTTACCGTTCAGTACGGTTTTTCGCAAACACTGCTCGTGGGTTATTCGGCACCTTTTACGATCAACGCAAAGAATATCGGAGGCGAGAATTTCGAGGGATATATCCAGATGATAGTTCCGGGTTATTCGAACAACAATATTCTTTACGAAGAAATGATAACCCTTGGTGCAAATGAAACCAAGTCTGTCAATCTGGTTGCCGGAGTTCCGACAAGTGCCGAATTTGTTAATATCAGAATGGTAAATAAAAGAGGCAAGGTTGTCTGGAGTGAATTAAACAAAATAACCTGTGCCAGAAATAAAAACGACATAAGAGTTGGTGTTCTCACCGATGATTTTTCCGCGCTTTCTTATATAGACAGAACAGCGTTTCTTTCGGACAGTTCCAGATATTTAAGTCTTATAGAACTCAATCTCGATTCTTTTCCCACAGATTATTATGCACTTGAAATGTTCGACTGCATTTTGATCACGGATTTTCCTACCGATCTTCTTACCAAAGAGCAGATCGATGCGTTAAGACTCTGGGTTCAGAAAGGCGGCTTCCTTATTATCGGAACAGGATCTACGGCTAACAAAACGCTTTCCGGTCTAAAAGGAGCCATTACAAATGTTAATGTTTCCTCATCGGTAAGCAGGGATACAGCTCTTGGAATCAACGATATCGATTATTCATATATTCAGCAGATCACTACTGCAAATTCTAACGGTCTTAAGTATCAGGCCGATTATTTCTATGTAAACAACTATTATTACCAGCCGGACGATTATGCATACGAGCCCTGGACCGACAATGACGGAGACGGCTACAATGATTATGTTTTCGACTTCGGCGGCAAATATGACAGTGCCGGAGATTATTATGATGCCTACGGTCATTATGTTGATCCGTCATATTTATATTTATTTGAAGATGACGCGTTCTATGTAAATTCAAACGGCGAATATCATTACAAATATTACGATGAGAGATACGGTCTGGTCGATGAGAATGACTCGGATTATCAGTATATGTATGATGATGCCGTACAATATGATTATCTTGACAGCAACGCATATAAAGAATACTGCAATTTATGGGGATTCGATCCCAAGTGGTATATCTATGATGTATGGGGCGTACATGACATGTACGATCTCGAGCTTACCTTTGATACGTATTTCGGAAGCGATTACGAAGAGTACTGCAAACATTTCATGTATGATTATTATCTGTACAATTATTACGGAATAGACAACAGACCCGATCTGGCCAAGCCGGTTGCAGGTACTATCACAACCAATTTCAGTTCGGTAACGGTTGACTGTGCACAGATAGATGAGTCTGATGTAACCACTCAGGATACGATCGTTTACGGAGATTCAACGGACGGTGATTATGTTCTTGCAAGAATAACCGATATCGGAGAAGGCAAGATCGCAATGTGTGCCGTGGATTTTACAAAGAATCCTCTTCCGAAAACACAAGATGCCAATATATTTGTAAGAAATCTTATTGAATCATCGGTTGGTACCGAATTGATCAACAAATGTTTTGGATATGAATCAAGCGTTTCAAATAACAATTACGGATACTATTCGGGACCGGATTATTCTCTTAGAAGCCTTTTGAAATCGGTTTCATCGGCACCCGTTCCTCCGATCATCCTTTATGCCGGAATAATGCTGCTTTACTTCATAGCAATTCTCGTACTGTTCATAGTTATGAGCAAAAAGGGTAAAACACAGACATTATGGAAGATATATCCCCTTACCGCACTCGGTGTTGCGATCGTTATTTTCTGCCTTGGTTTTTCGACAAGGGTGTTAAGACTTAACATTAATGCGGTAACGCTTATTTTCCCGGATGAATATGTTACGGAAGAAACTAATTATGTAAGTGCCGTATTGCCTAAGGCAAAAGATTATGTTGTGGATTTCTCGGATGAGGTCGAAGTTGACAGAAACTTCTTCGGCAGTATGGATTACGGATACTTCTATTCATCAGATGTAGATTATGATACTTACACGATCGCTTACAGATCTGATTACAATCACTTCCAGAGTGTGATCACGAATAAGGTTGCGCTTGAAAAGCAGGATTTTAAAGCTGAAGCCGCATACAATACTCAGGGCGGATTAGAAGTAACATTTATAAACGATCCTCTCGGAAAGAGCGGAACCGGAGCCAAGAATATAAAGGTGACCAACAATTATTCCACAACAATGGAAGATGTAATGGTTCAGGTTTACAATTCCAAAGACGGTTATCTTGAATACTATTTCAAGAAATTAAACCCGAACGAAAGTGTAGTTGCAAGTGACGGAAAGCGTTACAATCCTTCAGTTTATTCAACAGGCTCCTATTCGTATTCTTACTATAAGACCAATTATCTTGATAAAGGTTTCCAGAACGGAAATGCCGGAAAGATCATGCTTGGCTTCCTTTTCGGAGATCTTAATAAGGGATTTTCGAAATATGTCAAGAGAAGCAGCGTGATAAGATACTGCATGGACGAATATGAACCGAACAGCGATCATGTACTTGTAGTTGCTTTCCCCAAGACCGACATATGTGCCAAACTGGTTGAAGGCAGGAAGTACAAAGTTAACAGAACGGAAGCTATCATCATCTATAAAGATTTTACGGATATGGAAGTTAAATAAACTGACTCGGAGTACACAGAATGATTGAGATTAGACATTTATACAAAAGATACGGAAGATTTTTGGCATTAAACGATTTCTCGCTTAACGTGGGAAACGGTGAACTGTTCGGATTTGTCGGCTCGAACGGAGCAGGCAAGACCACGACAATGAGGATCTGCGTCGGCCTTTTAAGAGCCGATGGCGGAGAAGTTTTAATTGACGGTCAGAATATGTTAAGAGACCACAGGGCTCTTGCAGACAAGGTGGGATACGTTCCCGACTATTTCGGTGTATACAAAAGCCTTACCGCTTCCGAATATCTGCACTTTTTTGCAAGTGCATACGGAATATACGGCAAAGAAGCTGACAGTCTTACCGACGAACTTCTTGATCTTGTCAATCTGACAACTAAGAAGAACACCGATGTTAACGGATTGAGCCGAGGCATGAAACAAAGACTCTGCCTTGCAAGAGGTCTTGTTCACAACCCGGATATCCTTTTCCTCGATGAGCCTGCCAGCGGACTGGATCCCAAGGCAAGATACGAACTTAAGGAAATTCTTAAGAATCTCTCCGCAATGGGAAAGACGATCATCATCAGTTCACATATCCTTCCCGAACTTGCCGAGATGTGTACGTCTGTCGGAATCATAGACAAAGGGCATCTTGTGCTTCAGGGAAGCATTGAAGAGATTCACAGAGCGGCAGCCATGTCTTCTCCTCTTAACCTTACGGTTTCGGAAGAACAGATAGATGATGTATTCAATATCCTTAAGGAAAACCCTTTCGTACAGAAAGTTACCGCACAGGGAAGCATCTTAAAGATCGTATTTACCGGAACCAAAGAAGACGAATCTGCGATGCTTAACAATCTTATCACTTCAAATATCAGAGTAAACAGTTTCTATCGTGAGGAAGGCTCGCTTGAAAGTCTTTTCATGCAGATCGTAACAGGCAGAAATAACAAATAAATCGTTAATCGTTAAGGAGTCACAATGAGTAACACCAAAACAAAGAAAAATAAAAAAAATGCCGTTCTTTTTAAAGAAATGACCATGGATATGAAGAGAGCCAAGATAATGGTCATCATGCTGATAATCAATCTTGTGCTCGCACCCATAGCGGTCGGCTTTTTCATAGGAATAGGAACAGCGGGAATGCAGGGCGCGTTAAGTTATCGTGTACTGGCATGGTATCTTATCGCCATGGTTTATGTCGAAGCGACGATCCTTTTGTTCATTACGCCTGCGATCACCGCGGGAAGTGTTTCACTTGAAAAGGAAAGACAGACTCTGGATGTTCTTCTTACAACGAGAATGACACCCTGGGAGATAATTAAAGGAAAATATTTTTCCAATCTTTTGTTCCTTTCGCTCATGGTGCTTTCGACATTTCCTCTGCTTGCGATAGTATTCATATACGGCGGTATTTCGTTCTTCCATCTTATCTACATAGGACTTACGCTTTTCGTATTTATCGCTTTTATATCATGCTTTGGAGTATTCTTCTCAACAGCTACAAAGAATACTGTTTTGTCGGTAATCCTGACATACATCTTTATGCTGTTTTATATCGTGGTCACCATGGCGGTCCCTTTTATCCTGATGCTTATAGTAGCTCTGTTAAACGAATACATTTACTATGACAAAGAAATATTTGCTTTTATAACGGACAGACATTTCTTATACGGAGATCCTTTATTCCTTTCGGGTACATTAAGTCCCGTCTATATGATATTCGATGCCGTAGGAAACTCGATCGGATATGAAATTGACGGAACCGGTATTCAGGGAATGATATCTTTCTGCGATACTGATATGCTTCCGCATTTTACTGAAAGAAACCTTCTTATGAAAGCCTGGACGCCGATAAGCATGATCGAAATGCTCCTTATAACATTCGGTGTTTTAAGACTTTCTGCTGTTATTCTTAACCCTGTAAAAGGAAAGAAAAGAAAGAAAAAAGGTAAATAATTATGGAAATTGACAAAAGGATCGAACAAATTGTCAAAAGCGCCAGAAAGAGGCTTTGTAAGATAAAATTTTATAAGGCCCTTTTATTGTTTTTGATCATAGGATTATGTGTCTGGGGAATATTCCAGACAATAGCTCTTATTGTGCCTTTTTACAGTGCACCGTTAGTGGGAATAGCCGCATGCATGGCTATAATCGTTGCGGGGATCGTCATAACGATAATCCGTTATCCTTCCATGAAGGAAGCGGCTCTCAAACTTGATTCAAAAGGCTTCAACGAGAGAGTGACAACATCCATGCAGCTTAAGGGCAAACAGGATGTTTTCTCGACGATTCAGAAGAACGATACCATTGCAAAAACTAACGGAATATCGATGAGAAAAATATTCCCGTTAAGAATAAACAAGCTGCTTTTCCTCTTTTTGTTCTTAAGTGCGATCTTCGTGCTTACGACGGCCATGATGCCTGCAAAATCAAAGGAACTGGCTGTTGAAAACCATCTTCTCGCAGAGGAGATCAAAGAAGCCGAAGAAGAACTTGAAGACGTGGTAGCCGAGATCATACAGACTCATGACTTAACCGCAGAGGAAGTTCAGAAACTCGAAGAAATGGTTGAGGAAGGCAAGAAAGAACTTAAAGAATGCGAAGATGCAAATGAAGTTGGTAAGGTTAAAGACCGTATCGAAACGAAGATGTATGAATACATCGGAGAAAACTTAACGGATATCAACAAAAGAGAGGCCGAGGCAATAAATAACGGACTCGAAGCCGCTAAGAACGGTGAAGTCAAGACCAAGGATCAGGAGGAAATTGCCAAAGAACTTGAAGAACTCGCCAAGAAAAATCAGGACGAAGAACTTCAAAAGACTGCAGAACAGATGCAGAATGAAATAAACGAAAACGGACAGGTTTCCGATGAAACCGCAAACCAGGCTCAGGAACAGCTTCAGCCTTATATAAATCCTAATGGTAATCCGGCACAGAATCCGGGAGGCGATCCTTATCAGAATCAAAACGGACAGCAGGGCCAGCAGGGCGGCCAGCAGCAGGGCGGTCAGAACGGCCAGAACGGACAACAGGGACCTGACGGCCAGAACGGACAGAATGGCGGACAGCAGGGCCAGAACGGACAGCAGGGACCTGACGGACAGAATGGACAGAACGGTGGTCAGCAAGGTCAGAACGGACAGCAGAACGGCGGACAGCAGCAGGGCGGTCAGCAGCA
>CACZOG010000255.1 GCA_902782715.1 uncultured Lachnospiraceae bacterium
ACGATAATAACAGCGCTTTTAATAAGCTTTTTACGCTTAACACGCTTGTTATAAAAGTATTCCACTAATTCTTTATCGACATTTTCATCGATAATATCAACCTTTTCGTGAGATTTTATGTAATCCGAATATATTTCATCTTCCTCTTCTTCAAGGCTTCTCTGTCTGTTTGCCGATCGTTTTGTCGGATCGGATGCGCCTTTTTTACTCTGAAGTTTAAGATTTTTCTCATATATTTCGGTTATTTCGTCTTCAAAATCAAAACCGATCCTTGACTCAAACTTAATGCTTCCGGTACATATGGAAGAATAAAGTCGGTTGACCTGAGAAGGGTTCTTAAGATTAAGTCTGCTTTTTATCTGTTTGATCTTTGCGGAATCACGAAGAAAAGCCTCATATTCACTTTTGCTTCGGGCATTATATCCCTCGACACTGTATTCTGAACCCATTCTTTTCCACCTTACATATTTATACAATTATATTTTACTATATATCGTGGATAATTCAAGCGAAAAATCAATATATTGTCCTTTGTTAAGGAAACAAATATGATATAATATAAACAGTTTTGAAAGGAATAGATTCCGAAAGAAAGGAATATGAATATGATAAGAAATAATCTGTTAAAAATTCTTGCCGTTACGGCTTCTTTATCACTTATATTATCAGCATGTACACTTCCGCTTCCACCAATTCACCAGGCTGTTAATGCTGATGAGCCGAAGGATAACAATCAGTCAAACGCATTTATAGAGACTGCACCCGCAGATCCCGTAAAAGAACCCGTTGCCCAACCCGACGGGAATAATGAAGGATCAGAGAACAATAACGCAACTGATAACAATGATAATACCGACAGCACCGACAATACCGCAGTTGATAACGGTTCTTATGAAGTCACACAGGATGACTATCTTAAATTCGTGCAGGGAGATGTAGAAGCTCTTGTCACTTATCTTAATACCGATTATCTGATGTTTGAAGAAAAATACACATACGGCGATATGATCGGTGCCATAAATGCAAATGTCAGGGAAAACTGGTTTGAAGGCATGCAGGTTGTTGAAACGTCATACGCTTTTATAGACTGCGGAAATGACGGTGTTCCCGAAATGGCACTGCATGTAATATTAAATGATCCAAGCGGATATGAGCAGATGGATGAATATTATATCTTTAAATATTTTAACGATACGCTCTGCATAATCGACTCATATTACGCTTATTACCGTTCAATGGGTATGTTAAACAAATACGGTGTATATTATACATACGGAAGTTCGGGAGCCAACATGGGTTACCAGTCATATGAAAGATGTAACAAAAACGGAATACATGAATTCATTTACAGCTGCTCGAGTGAATTTGAGATCGAAGAAGCCACGATACCCGGAAACCAGATACCTTCCGAATTCCTTCCTGATGATTATCCTCTGTATCATGACGAATACGGCAAGATCAACTGTTATACATATTCATTCGAAACCTATGATTACGACAACGACGGTGATCCGAGCATATATGACAATTATTTAAAGCAGCTGGTTCATGTATTCGATAACCGTCAGGGCGAAATTGTATTTCCCGAGCAGAAGTACATGGATATTTACAACAAAGCCGAATTGATCGTCACAGACTGGAGCGGTCTTGAAGAGATAATGGACGAAAGACTTGAAAAACTCGGAATAAGCAAAGAAGAGATAACCTTCCCCACAGACGGAGGATCTGATAATCTTCCTGCATGGAATATACTGGAAGAATACGATTTTCCCGAATAAATGATCTGATATCATTTTATTATTATAAAAAAATTGCCCGAACTTTTTATAAAGTCCGGGCTTTTTAATATTCAATTTACCTCGCGAAAAGGATTATCCTCAAAATCACTATCAGGATTCCGAGAACGATCATGACAAATCCGCTTATTCTGTTTTTGGCAACAGCTTTGGGATTGTCTCTTAAATCCTTTCTTGTTGAAGCTCTGGGGAATATTGCCATAATAAGACCGAGTACGACAACGATTATTCCCAGTAAAACAGGAATCAGTTCATAAAGCATAAGTAACCCTCCATTTATAAATTATTTTACAACAATGTTAACGATCTTGGCAGGTACGTAGATCTCCTTAACAATAGTCTTACCTTCGATTGCCTTTGCAACACCTTCGACTGCTTTGGCTTTTGCAAGAGCAGAATCTTTATCTTCTGCTTTAAGAAGTCCTACAACGCCTTTAACTTTGCCGTTTACCTGTACACCAATCTCAATTGTATCTTCATTAAGAGCAGCTTCATCAAACTGAGGCCATGATTCAAAAGCAATCGTATTGTCATGACCGAGCACACTCCAGATCTCCTCTCCTATATGAGGGCAGATACATGAAAGCATCTTAATGAATCCTTCTGCATATTCTTTAGGACATGTTCCTTTTACGGCTTCGTTCATAAAGATCATCATCTGTGCGATTGCCGTATTAAAGCCTAAAGTTTCGAAATCGGAAGTAACTTTCTTAACTGTCTGATTATATACTTTTGTTAATCTCTCATCTGTATTATCACTGATGTTGTCAAGATTTGTAAAGTAATTCCATACTCTGTTAAGGAATTTTCTCGCACCTTCAACACCTGAAGAACTCCAGGGCTTTGAAACTTCCAAAGGTCCCATGAACATTTCATAGAGTCTTAAAGTATCGGCACCGTAATCTCTTACGATATCGGAAGGATTGACAACGAATTCAGGGAATCTCTTACCCATCTTGATTCCGTTTTCACCGAGGATCATGCCCTGGTGAACAAGCTTCTTAAATGGTTCTTTTACGGGAGAAATGCCTTCATTGTAAAGGAATCTGTTCCAGATCCTCGAATACATAAGGTGTCCTACGGCATGCTCGGGACCGCCGATGTAAAGATCAACGGGAAGCCAGTGCTTTAAAAGCGCAGGATCTGCGATAGCGTTATCGTTCTTAGGATCGATATATCTCATGTAATACCATGAAGAGCCGGCGGAACCGGGCATTGTGGATGTTTCTCTCTTACCCTTGACTCCGTTCTTCTCATATACTTTCCATTCTGTTGCATTTTCCAGAGGAGCCTGACCGTTCTTACCCTTATAATCTTCAAGTTCGGGAAGAACCAGAGGAAGTTCTTCATCATCAAGAACATGGATATTTCCGTCTTCGTCATACCATACGGGAACGGGTTCGCCCCAGTAACGCTGACGAGCGAATATCCACTCTCTGAAGTGATAATTAACCGTTCTCTTGGCAACACCCATCTTTTCAAGTTTCTGAGTGATCGCTTCCTTGGCATCTTCAACTGTCATTCCGGTAAATTCTTCGGAATTGATAAGCTTGCAGCCTTTTCCGAGATAATCATATTTTTCAAATGCACATTCGCTTACATCTCTTCCGTCGATAACCTGTATCATGTCA
>CACZOG010000256.1 GCA_902782715.1 uncultured Lachnospiraceae bacterium
ACGGATCCCGAGAGGATCGCTTTCATGATCCATAAGCCCGAGAATATCGTGGATACTTACTGTAACCGTCCGGACCATCAGCCGTTTAATAATTTCATTCACTCGGCTGCCGATTACGAAAAGGCGAAGGCAACATGCGAACAGACACTCACAGAGATAAATGTCGATGCTTATAATTTTATCAAAAACAGCGGTTATTTCTGGGTAGAACGTGATAATACAAGAAGCGTTGAAGATACTGTTGCACTGGTTGAGAAGCATTTCGGCTGGAGACTTTTGAATGATTTTTCAATTCAAAAGGTTGACAAGGGAACCGAGCTTGCAGATGAACTTTTAAGTTTCATAGAAAACTGCTCATGGGCTGATGCAAAAGAACACCTGGCTAAACTCGTTAAGAACTGGGAGTTCACGGACTGGGAAACAATGTTTGCTGCAAAGGCTGACGGTAAGATAATCGGAATTACTTCGGTCATGAAAGAAGATTATTATCTTCTTCCCGAGATCACACCCTGGGTATCAAGTGTATTCGTAAGCGAAGATTACAGGGGACAGAGAGTCAGCGGAAAGCTTATCGACTTTGCCAATGAGTATTTAAGGAACCTCGGATTTAAGAAGAGTTTCATTCCTTCCGACAAGGTCGGACTTTATGAGCGTTTCGGATATTCTTATGTAAAAGATATCACCAATTACGGTGGTTCAGAAGACCATCTGTATGAGAAGTTTATTTAGAACAATTGAATAAAAAAGATGTTCAAAAGAATCAGGGAAGGCTTAAAAACCTTCCCCGATTTTTTCAT
This sequence comes from uncultured Lachnospiraceae bacterium, assembly GCA_902782715.1. Lineage (GTDB taxonomy): Bacteria > Bacillota > Clostridia > Lachnospirales > Lachnospiraceae > UBA3766. The sequence continues at coordinate 798 of CACZOG010000256.1, forward strand.
TTCCTTCCAAAATAATTCTTGATGAGTATGCAGTTTTACCGTTCACCTTCGTTTTGATACCGAATACCGAAATCTTATGACAGGTTAAAAATATAAATGTAATATGCAGTCATAGAAACAATCATTTTTAGTATTCGGAGGAAATGTTATGAGAAGAAAATACCTGGATAATATAAGATGGATGACGGTAGTGCTCGTAGTTATCTACCACGTTTTGTACATGTATAACGCAGAAGGGATTCTCGGAACCATCGGAAAAATAACCAATCTTAAGGTTCAGTATTATGATGTATTTCAGTATGTGGTATATCCCTGGTTTATGTGCATTTTGTTTATTGTATCCGGAATCAGTTCCAGACTTTATTTAGAAAAACATACAGGCAAGGAATTTGCGAGATCAAGAACAAGAAAACTTTTGGTTCCTTCAACAATCGGAATTTTGGCGTTCCAGTTTATTCAAGGTTATTTCAACATGAGTATGGGAGACGGAATAGAAATGACCAAAACACTTCCCGCACCCATTGCATTTTTAATAATGTGTTTAAGCGGAATAGGAGTTTTATGGTATATTCAGGTACTTTGGATTTTATCGATGCTGCTTCTTCTTGTAAGAAAGATCGAAAAAGATCGCCTTTGGAAACTGGGAGGCAAAACAAATATCATTGTCATACTGTTTATGGCAATCCCCGTCTGGGCAGCAGGTCTGATCCTTAATACACCGATCATTGTCGTATACAGATTCGGGTTATACGGATTGCTTTTCTTCCTCGGCTATTTTATATTTTCGCATGAAGAGGTTATTGAAAGATTAAAGAAGTATTTCGTACTGTTCCTTGTTCCCGCGATCACTCTCGGAATATTGTTTTGCATCTTCAACTTTGGTAAAGTATATGCAGAAGCTCCGATCAATCGCAGCCCTTTGTTTACGACGTATGCATGGTTCGCATGTATGGCGATCTTGGGCGGTATGGCAAAATACGGAGATTTCGAAAACGCTTTTACGAGATTTATGAGCAAAAAGAGTTTCGGACTTTATGTGTTCCATTATCTTGGAATCTCAATGGTTGCGATACTGCTTGTAAAACCCGGATACATTACACCTGTATGGGCGTATCTGTTAAGTACGGTTGCAGCTTTTGCACTTGCATTTGCATTATATGAGATCATTTCAAGGATCCCCGTTTACAGATGGATGGTTCTTGGTATCAAAAAAGATAAAAAGAGGAATTAAAGATGATTTTCAGACTGAATCTTAATCCTAAATGTGAAGAAGAAGTCATAGCGAACGTTCACGAGAGAACGCCGCTGATAGACGAGATTGAAAGGCTGGTCACGCAGGACAATGCTGCCGATCAGATCACAGGATATCTTGAAGATGAGATAAGACTTCTGGAAGTAAAAGATGTTGAATGTTTCTTCGTGGAAGACGAAAAAACTTATGCTTTGTATTCGGATAAAAAGAGATATGTTGTAAGAAAACGTCTTTATGAGATAGAGAGTATTTTACCCGTCGATTTTATAAAGATAAATAAATCCGCGATAGCAAACAGTAAGAAGATAGCGCGCTTTAAGGTACTTTTATCAGGAGCGGTTGATGCAGAGTTTGCGAGCGGATATACGGAATGCATTTCAAGAAGATGTTTCGCAGAGGTCAAAAGGAGATTTGGAATATGAAAAAGAATATATTGGAATTTTGCAAAAGAGGTCTGATGTTCGCATGGTGCGGACCGGCAATCACAGCAATCGTTTGGTATTTCCTTTGGAAAGCCGGAAAAATAGAAAGTCTTTCACCTTCTGAAGTTTTGATCGGTGTTTTATCCACAGCA
>CACZOG010000257.1 GCA_902782715.1 uncultured Lachnospiraceae bacterium
GAAAGGAAAAATATATGATCGAAGTTACCAAACTTGACGGTGTGAAAATTCTTCTGAACGAGCATTATATCGAAACGGTCGAAGAAACACCAGATACTGTGATTACACTGTCTACCGGACGCAAGATAATTGTAAAAGAAGGTAGACAAGAGATTAAAAATTTAGTAAAATCTTATGAGAAGGAATTTGTTTAAAATTCGATAGAAAAAAACGTATAAGAAGGGCATAAAAAGTGGATTTAGCTTCGATTATCGGTCTTGCCGTCTGCGTGGCGATGATGCTCATGGGTATCATCACGGGTGATGCGGGTGTAGCCGGTATCAAATACTTTATCGATATTAAATCTTTATTGATTACATACGGTGGTGCTTTCTTCGCTGTTTTGGCTTCCATGTCGTTAAAAGATTACATTGGAGGCTTGAAGAGCTTTCTTTTGATATTCAAATCTCCCAAACAGGATGTTCCGGGAATGATCTCCAAAATAATCGAATTATCCAATGTAGCACGTAAGGAAGGTCTTCTTGCTCTTGAAGAAGTTTCCGGCGAACTGGATGACGCTTTTATGAAAAAAGGAATTCTTCTTATTGTCGACGGTACCGATCCCGAACTTGTAAGAGCCATTATGGAAACAGAACTGGTAAGTACTGAAGAAAGACATAAGAAAAACATAAACTTCTGGTCGGATCTTGGTGCGATGGGCCCTGCATGGGGTATGATCGGAACCCTTATCGGACTTGTTTTGATGCTGCAGAACTTGTCTGATGCATCAACTATCGGTCCTGCCATGGCGGTTGCTTTGATCACCACATTCTACGGTTCACTTCTTGCCAACTGGATCTGCACACCTACGTCCAACAAACTTAAAGCGAATAACGCTACCGAGATAGCTTGTAAAGAGATCATGATCGAAGGCCTTCTTTCGATTCAGGCTGGTGAAAACCCCAGAGTTATCGAAGAGAAGCTTAAATCATTCTTAGCTCCTAAAGACAGAAGCGCTGCTTCTTCCGATGAAGGAGGTGAAGAGAATGGCTAATAAGAAACCCGAAGATCCGCCTCAGGGATCGCCGGCATGGATGGCCACATTCTCCGACCTCATGAACCTGCTTCTTTGCTTCTTCGTGTTGCTTTTCTCAATGTCGACCGTTGATGCACAGAAATTTGAATTGGTTGCCGCATCATTTTCGAATACATTTTCAATCTTCACTGCAGGCGGAAGAGCCATCGGTGAAGGAATGCTTATTTCCAACGGAGTAAGTCAGTTAAATAATCTTGACAAATACATTAACTCGATGGGACAGGGTGAAGACGCCGAGAAGCAGATGAAAGATGCCATCGAGGAGTACGAAGCCCAGGCTCTTGCAGCAAGCGAAGAACTTGCAGAACTCATCGAAGAAGCCATTGAGGAAGAAAATATTGCCGATGAGGTAGAAGTTGAGTTTAATTCACAGTACGTACTGCTTACAATGAACGGTTCGTTACTTTTTAACTCGGGCGATGCCAAACTTAAAGACGAATCCATTCCGTTGATGAGCCAGATCGCAAAGATACTCGAAAGATATTCCGAAGGCATTATCGAAGTGGAAGGTCATACGGATAACGTTCCCATGCACGGGGCAAAATATTCCGATAATGACGAACTCTCTTCCGCGAGAGCAATCAGTGTGTTCAGATATCTTGTGGATCATACGGATATCGATCCTTCAAGGATCAAACATTCCGGACGAGGGGAATATGTTCCGGTAGCCGATAATTCCACAGCCGAAGGAAGAGCATTAAACAGGAGAGTAGAAATAAAAATATACAATTACTACAGCAGCAATTATTAAATTTGGGGAATTAAAATGAAAAAGAATCTTCTATCAATTTTAATTTTGGGACTGACGTTTGTTAACATCATTATTTCCGGAATTACCATGTACACGGTCATAACCACGAATTCCAAGACAGCCAAGGTTGTTTCCGATGTGGCTAATGCCATAAGCATTGATCTCGGTACAGGATCGGCGGATACAGAAGTTAAGGCTGAAGTTCCCATCGAAAATATCGAAACATATTCCATTCCCGAGAAAATGACGGTTGCGCTCAAACCCGCGCCCGGAGACGATGAAGGCCATTTCTGCATGGTTTCCGTTTTCTTCTCGATCGATACCAAACACAAAGATTATAAGAAATACGGTGCTACGGTCGGCGAGAAAGAAAATCTGTTCAGAAGTATCGTAAATGATGTTATCTCTGCATATACTCTCGATGAAGCAAGAGTATCTCAGGATGAGATTAAAAAAGAGATTTTAAAGAAAGTTCAGGAAAAATATTCCGGATCTGATTTCATATTTGATGTTTCTTTCAGCGATATTGTTTTCCAGTAAGATCAAGATCGCACTCATTCGCGAAAGGAGGGAGGATCTTGAGTGACGTTTTATCGCAAAATGAAATAGACAATCTGCTTAAGGCTTTAAACAGCGGCGATATAGATGTCGAGGTAATGAACAATGTTGCCGACGGAGATGTCAAGAATTATGACTTCAAGCGTCCTTCCAAGTTTTCAAAGGAACATTTAAGAACGCTTGAATTGATGTTCGAGCATTACGGAAGACTTTTATCAACGAACCTTCCCGTTTATCTTCGTAAAAATGTTCAGGTTAACGTTGCATATTCCGAATCCGTTACTTTTAACGAATTTACAAATTCGCTTGCAAATCCTTCGATTCTTTCGATTGTGCAATTCGATCCTCTGCCCGGTGATATCATAATAAACCTTACATCAAATCTCGGTTTCGTTATGGTAGACAGAATGATGGGCGGTCCCGGAAAAGCACTTGATAAGGTAAGGGATTTCTCGGAAATAGAAATTCATATTCTCGAGAAACTCATGGTTATCAGCATGCAGCTTTTAAGAGAACCATGGAAGAACGTTATAGAGATCAATCCCATTCTCGACAGAATTGAAACCAATCCCCAGTTCGCTCAGATCATCGCACCGAACGAAATGATAGCTATCGTTACACTGAATATCAAGATAGGTGATGTGGAAGGATTCATGAACGTTGCACTTCCTTTTATCACGATCGAATCGGTAATAGATAATCTGAATACGAAGTTCTGGTTCTCAAATATGACCAATTATTCTGAAGATGTTTACAACGAGTACATTGAAGGAATGCTTAAAAGAGTCGATGTTCCTCTTAAGTGTCTTTTGGGCAAATCAAACGTTACCGTTGCCGATTTTACGAACCTTTCGGTCGGAGACATTATCAGACTTGATACAAATGTTGAATCCGCTCTTGAAGTATATGTCGGAAATATCAGAAAATTTACGGCTATCGCGGGTGCCAGCAATGATAAATATGCAGTAAAAGTTACTTCTGTAATAAGAGAGGAGGAATAAATCGTTGGACGGTGGTATTTTATCCCAGGATGAAATAAATGCCCTTTTAAGCGGTATGGATCTTTCGGCTTCAGAAAATACCGAGAGTGCTCCCGTAAGCGATACGTCAGGTGACAGTGCTTTGACAGAGATTGAAAAAGACGCTATCGGCGAAGTGGCCAACATTTCGATGGGAACGAGCGCTACAACCCTTTATTCGCTTGTTAACAGAAGAGTAGATATTACGACTCCTTCGGTTAAGATCGTTAAATGGGAAGAATTGATGAATACATACGAGAAACCATGTGTATTTATCAAGATAAATTATAAAGCCGGACTTGACGGCTCCAATATCCTGATTTTAAAAGAGGTGGATGTAAAGATCATTACCGACCTGATGATGGGCGGTGACGGAACCAATGTCGACGGCGAGCTCGGAGAACTGCACTTAAGCGCGATCTCCGAGGCCATGAATCAGATGATGGGTTCCTCGGCTACCAGTCTTTCGTCAATGCTTGGCAGGAAAATAGATATTTCCCCGCCTCAGGCGTCAAGGGTAGATATTAATGATTTTAAACAAGATGAATTTGCAGATTTCTTAAGCGATGAATTCGTAGCAATATCATTCAGAATGCAGATAGGAGATCTGATAGATTCAACAATACTCCAGCTTTATCCGTTGGATTTCGCGAGAGAACTTTATCGGATATTTATGAGTAATCAATCCGGTGAGGAAGCTTCGCAGACTAAAGATACCGAGAACTCAAGCAACAATGTTAAAGAGCAGCCTATGAATGATTACAGTGCTCAACAGTTTAATAATCAGGGTAATATGAATCAGGAATCATTCCAGGTTCCCCCTATGGGATATCAAGCACCTCCCATGGGATATCAGGCACCTCCCGCAGGCTATCAGATGCCGAACTACCCCGGAAACATAAATGTTTCACCGGCACAGTTCCAGGCTTTCAATCAGCCTACCGTTACGGCAAATACACCCGAGAATATAAATCTCATTATGGATGTGCCGCTGGAGGTTACCGTTGAACTGGGAAGAACAAAGAAATCCATTGCGGATATTCTTGATTTCGCACCCGGAACAATTATTGAACTTGACAAAATTGCAGGTGAACCAATAGATGTACTGGTTAACGGCAAATTTGTCGCAAAAGGGGAAGTAGTAGTTATTGAGGAAAGTTTCGGTATCAGAATTACCGAAATTATAAACTGATACAGGAGAATGATTATGGGAAAAAATATTCTTATTGTTGATGATGCCGCTTTCATGAGAATGATGATCAAGGACATTTTATCAAAGAACGGTTATACCGTTGCAGGCGAAGCTGAGAATGGTGTAAAGGCCGTTGAGAAGTACAATGAACTTAAACCGGATCTGGTTCTTATGGATATTACAATGCCTGATAAAGACGGAATCCAGGCGCTTAAGGATATCAAGGCGAGCGATCCCAATGCTAAGATTATTATGTGCTCTGCCATGGGACAGCAGGCTATGGTTATAGAATCCATTCAGGCAGGTGCCAAGGATTTCATCGTTAAACCTTTCCAGCCGGACAGAGTCTTGGAGGCAGTCAAGAAAGTAGTTGGTTAATATGATTTTAGCCCTTCATAATTCATCAACCGGAGGATTTATTCAGTTTCTGACGGTTTTTGTATTATTTATTATTGTTCTGGTTTTATGCGCTTTTACGACTAAATTCGTTGCCGGATATCAGAAAAGCAAAATGAACTCCGGAAACATTCATGTTCTGGAAACGTTTAAAATCGCCAACAATAAATATATCCAGATTGTCCAGATCGGAGATAAAACTTTTGCGATCGCTATCGGAAAAGATTCCGTTACTTTAATCGGCGAACTTAATGAAGAGTCGATCATGATTGACGAAAATTTTAATTCCGAAGGAATGGATTTTAAGAACCTACTTGATAAGGCGAAGAATTTCAAACTTAAGAAATAGGGCGAAAGAATGAAGAATCGGAGCATATCTGTAAAAATATCAATATCATTATGCCTGCTGTTTATGGCAGGCATATTGTTGTATATAATGCCTTTAAAAGCTAGTGCATCGGGGTTGGAAAATGTCGATGATTTAACTGACTCCATTACTTCTTCGATCTCTAACGACCTTGATGACGAACTTAATGCCGACAACGGCTTATCAAGCTTTTCAATCAATTTTGAATCGGGAAACGGTGAACTTAACGGATCGCTTCGTATCCTTTTGATACTCACCCTTATTTCATTTATTCCCGCTATGCTCGTAATGCTTACAAGTTTTACGAGAATCATTATAGTGCTTCATTTTACAAGAACTGCGTTGGGTACCCAGACCGCACCGCCTAATCAGGTGCTTATCGGAATGGCTGTTTTCCTGACGCTTTTTATAATGGCTCCCGTATTTACGAGAATCAACGAGGAAGCCCTTAAGCCTTTTGACGAAGGTCAGATAACTGCTAAGGAAGCTCTCGAATACGGCATGGAACCTATAAGAGAGTTTATGTACGGACAGACTCAGGCAAGAGATGTTGCGACTTTTATGGAAATTGCAAATCTCGAATGGGACGGTTCGGATGTTGATGCGGTTCCTTCGACCGTACTTATTCCCGCATTCGTTCTTTCTGAACTCAGAACATCGTTTATCATCGGATTTTTGATATATATTCCGTTTATCGTTATCGACATGGTAGTATCGTCCATTCTTATGAGTATGGGTATGATGATGCTTCCGCCCACGACTATCTCGACACCGTTTAAGATCCTTTTATTCGTTCTTGCGGACGGATGGAATCTCGTGATCGTCAATCTGGTCAAATCGTTCTACTGATGCATTTATCTTAGGGAGAGTAAACAATGAGTAGCGACAGTGTAATAGTAATAGCAAGAGATGCTTTATACTGCATAATAATAACGGCTGCGCCCGCATTGCTTGTTTCGCTTATTATCGGTCTTATTGTGTCTATTTTCCAGACGATAACAAGCATTCAGGAACAGACTCTTACTTTTGTTCCCAAGATCCTCGGTATTTTCCTTACCATCATGATCTTAGGACACTGGATGCTTAACAACATGGTTACATACATGACGGCTTTGTGGAATGATATTCCGCTTTATATTCGATAGCTATGATAGATTATTCTTTTCCCATAGAAGAATTGGAATATTTCATGCTGATCATGACAAGGATCACCTGCTTCGTTTATGTAGCACCTTTCTTTTCGATCGGCAGCACTCCCAACAGAGTTAAGATCGGATTTTCCTTTTTTCTCTCCGTTCTGGTTTATTATGTAACGATGCCCCATGTATATGTTTCGGGCGAAACGGTTCTTTCCATCGCATTACTGGTCATAAAAGAAGCGTGCGTGGGCCTGCTTTTGGGACTTGGAGCATACATCGTACAGACGGCTGTATTGTTTGCGGGAAGAATAGTTGATATGGAAATGGGATTTGCGATGGCAAGCCAGCTCGATCCCGCTACCAAACAGGATGCTACGATCACCGGTGTTTATTACCAGTACATGTTTATGATGGTAATGGTCTTGACCGGTCTTTACAGATATTTTGTCTCGGCTTTAGCTGAGACGTTTACTTTAATTCCGATAGGAAAAGCAGTATTTAATTATGATTCGCTTGTGAATTCGCTGATCAGATTCTTGGGGCAGTACATGCTTGTCGGTCTGCAGATCTGTCTGCCGGTATTCTGTGTGATAATGCTTTTAAATTCGATCCTCGGAATACTTGCAAAAGTCGCACCTCAGATGAACATGTTTGCTGTCGGAATTCAGCTTAAGGTTTTCACAGGTTTGGGTGTTCTTTTCATAACCGTGGGACTTCTTCCCAAAGTCAGTGATCTGATCTTTACGGCTATGCAGAAAGGAATCGTGTCTTTCGTGGAGGGTATGATGGATGCTGGATTATGATCTTCAGCTTTTTGCCAAGGAAGGCCCGGGCGGTGAGAAAACCGAAGAAGCAACCCCAAAGAAGTTAGAAGATGCCCGTAAAGAAGGCCAGGTTGCAAAAAGTAAAGAGATAGCAGTCGGATTTACGCTTTTTGCAATGTTCGTTCTTTTAAAACTCTGGGTCGGAACATTGGGAAATCAGTTTCTCAATCTTTTTAAAGAGTCCTATAATCAGATCCCGACACTTTCTTCAAGAATGGCGGCAGGAGATACGGTATGGTATTTCCTGGTTTTGTTCAGGAACGTGATCATAAGACTTCTTTTATACCTTGCACCGTTTCTTTTGGTCGCAATGGCTGTAGGATTTGTTGCGGAGGTTGCGCAGGTTAAATGGAAGCCTACGGCTAAACCGCTTCAGCCGAAATTTAATAAATTCAATCCGATAAACGGTGTTAAAAAGATATTTTCGATACAGACGCTTGCTGAGTTCCTTAAATCAGTTTTAAAGATCCTGATCATAAGCTACATAGCTTATTCGACTCTAAGGGATAAGTGGACGACGATTTTGATCCTTCTTGATATGCCCATAACACAGGGTATAGCACTTATGGGAAATATCATTCTGGATCTGGGTGTTAAGATATCGGCCTTTTATCTGATCATTGCTTTTGCCGATTATTTCTTCCAGAAATGGAAGTTCGGCGAAGACATGAAGATGACCAAACAGGAAGTCAAGGATGAGTACAAACAGTCCGAAGGTGATCCTCAGATCAAAGGTCAGATCAAGCAGAGAATGATGCAGGCTTCCAGACGAAGGATGATGCAGGACATTCCCAAGGCGGATGTTGTTATTACGAACCCTACACATTTTGCGGTAGCGATCCAGTACGATCCCGACAGGGCCGATGCTCCCATTGTGGTTGCAAAAGGTGCAGATTACGTTGCTGCCAAGATCAAAGAGATAGCAAAAGAAAACAAAGTAGAGATAGTAGAGAACAAACCTCTTGCCAGAATGCTTTTTTACAATGTTGAGCTCGGACAGGTCATTCCTCCCGAACTTTACAAAGCGGTTGCGGATATTCTGGCATATGTATATAAAATTCAGGGTAAGATCTAACCCCTTTGAGGTAAAGAGAAACAATCGAGAAAGGAGGTAAGCATAATGAAGATAAAAAGAGCTGACATTGGCGTTGCGGCATATATTCTTGCGGCTTTTATCATGCTTATCGTTCCTATCCCGAACTGGCTTCTCGATATTCTTCTTGCAGTAAACATTTCAACCGGATTTATCATTCTTTTCTCGACAATGTTTGCCAAAGAAGTTCTGGATATGTCTTTTTATCCCACGATACTTCTTTTCACGACCATTTTCAGAATTGCACTTAACGTATCATCAACGAGACTTATCCTTACGACGGGAAACCCCGGAAACGTCGTTACCACGTTCGGTTCGTTCGTAGGTTCCGGTAACCTTATCGTCGGTGTAGTAATTTTCATAATCCTTATCATCATTCAGTTCGTTGTTATCAACAAAGGTTCCGAAAGAGTTGCGGAAGTAACGGCAAGATTCACACTGGATGCCATGCCCGGTAAACAGATGGCTATCGATGCTGACCTTAATACCGGCGCCATCACTGATGAAGAAGCTAAAGTCAGACGAGAGAAGATACAGCAGGAAGCGAGTTTCTTCGGCTCCATGGACGGTGCCGTAAAATACGTAAAAGGTGATGCCATTGCGGGTATCATCATTACAGGCGTAAACGTTGTCGGCGGTATTGCTTTAGGTGTTCTTATGCAGGGCATGGAGATTACCGATGCATTAAGCAAGTATGTAATCCTTACCATCGGTGACGGACTTGTATCACAGATCCCTTCGCTTCTCATATCGCTTTCAACAGGTATTCTGGTCACCAAAGGATCAAAAGAAGCGGAATTCGGCCCCGTAATCCTCAAACAGCTTTTCGGTGTTCCAAAGGTTATGTATTTCGTAGGTGCCATTGTTATGGCTCTCGGAATCTTAACACCGTTAAACTTATTCCTTTTTGTCGGATTCGGTGCACTTTTCCTTATTACAGGAAGACTTATTTCCAACAATCTTGATGTTAAGAATGTCGAAAAAGAAGTCGACAAGGAGGAAGTTGCCGCGGCGGAAACAAGGCAGCCCGAGAACGTCAATTCTCTTTTGCAGGTCGATCCGATCGAACTCGAATTCGGTTACGGAATCATTCCGCTTGCCGATGTTAATCAGGGCGGCGACCTTCTTGACCGTGTGGTAATGATAAGACGTCAGATAGCCTTAGAACTCGGTACTGTTGTACCGATCATCCGTTTAAGAGATAACATTCAGTTAAATCCGAACCAGTATATCATTAAGATAAAAGGCATACAGGTTTCGGAAGGCGAGATCTTATTCGACCATTATATGGCCATGAATCCCGGTTTTGTTACAGAAGAAGTAACAGGTATTCCGACGTTTGAACCTTCATTCCATCTTCCTGCATTATGGATCACAGAGGGCCAGCGGGAGAGAGCCGAAGCTGCAGGTTATACGGTAGTAGATCCTCCTTCGATCATAGCTACACATCTGACCGAGATCATAAGACATTATATTTCCGAACTCCTTACACGTCAGGATGTTTCGAAACTTGTCGACAATCTTCGCGAGACAAATCCTGCGCTTATCGACGAACTTACACCGAAGCTTCTTGGACTCGGCGATATTCAGAAGGTTTTACAGAATCTCTTAAAAGAAGGCATCTCCATAAGAGACCTTTTAACCATATTCGAATCGCTTGCGGATCATGCGCAGACAACAAGAGATACGGATATCCTTACGGAATACGTTCGACAGTCGCTTAAACGTGCGATCTCCGGTAAGTATTTTATGCCTAACGAAACGACAAGCGTTGTTACTCTCGATCCGAAGCTTGAACAGGAAATGATGAATAACATCAAACAGACCGAGAACGGCTCCTACATAGCCATGGATCCCGAGAAGATCAAAAAGATAATGAACAATGTCGAGACAGAAGTAGGAAAACTCGAACAGCTTGGCAAAGCTCCGATCCTTCTTACTTCACCCATTGTAAGAATGTATTTTAAAAAATTAAGTGAAGATTATTTTGCGGATTTGATCGTAATCTCGTATAATGAAATAGAAAGCAATGTTGAATTGCAGTCCGTAGGAATGGTAAGTGCGTAATGATAATCAAAAAGTATCAGGCAAAAACCGAAAATGAGGCCATGAATCTGGCCAGAGCCGAACTTGGCGAATCGTGTGTTTCGCTTAATGTAAGGACGGTTAAACAGAAGGGGATCATGAAACTTTTAAAGGCTCCTTTTGTTGAAGTTACCGTTGCACTCGAAGAGGAAAGCGAGACCGATTACGACAAACTTATCAAGCCTATTAATCCCGATCTTTCCAATGACAGGAATATATTTAAACCTTCGGGATTTAACGTCGTTGTAGATGAAAATACTTCGGTATCTAAAAAGAATGAGGATATCCTTCCCGAGGATACCAAAGTTAACGAAGGCGCATATAACAAGAGTGATTTTGAAAGCAATTTGAAATCATCCGTAAATGCCGATTTTAAAGAAAATGATTCACAGTTAAAAGAGTCTGAATCCAAATCAAAAGAAGCAGATAAAAAGGCTGAGAACAAGCCTGTTGACGAAGCGGATATAGATGCTGTTTATGAACTTATTTCACAGACGCTCATCGATAACGAAGTTGATGAAGATTATGTGGAAGAGATAGTCGAAGAAGCAAAGAACAGACTTAAGAGCAATACTCCGATGGATTCCGTTCTTTCTCATATCTATCAGAGACTTATTTTAAGATTCGGCGAGCCGAGGATAATTGATCCTGCCGCAAACGGACCTAAAGTAGTTTTCTTTGTGGGAACAACAGGTGTCGGAAAGACAACGACTATAGCCAAGATAGCTTCCAAATTATTCGTGGAAGGAAACAAAAAGGTAGCCTTATTCACATCCGATACTTACAGAATAGCTGCAGCCGAACAGCTTCGTTCCTATGCGAACATCATGAGTGTTCCTTTCAGGATCATATATACGATAGATGATTTTGAAGAAGGACTTGAGTCTTTTAAAGATTACGATTACATTCTGATCGATACAGTCGGTCATTCTCATAAGAATCAGGAACTTAAAGCGGATATGAAGAAATTCATCGACTTTGCAAAAGATCATGCGGAAACGGAAGTATACCTTGTTCTGGCTGCTTCGACCAAGATGAAGGATCTGATACATATCGCCGATTCTTACAAGGAGATATCGGATTACAGACTTATTTTCACGAAACTTGACGAAACATATTCGTTCGGAACGATCTTTAATTTAAGACTTCATACGAACGCACCTTTAAGTTACGTGACATACGGACAGAACGTTCCGGAAGACATCGATACGTTTAAACCTCAGCAGATAGTTAAGAAACTTTTAGGCGGTCAGTAAAAGACCCCTTCGGAGATACATGATGGATCAGGCATCAGGATTAAGAAATATAATAAAGGCTTCGCAGACGAGACCACTTGCCAGAGTTATTACGGTAACGAGCGGCAAGGGTGGTGTCGGTAAATCCAATACGGCCATTAACCTTGCGGTTCAGTTTAGAAAAATGGGACAAAGGGTTATCATTCTGGATGCCGACTTCGGACTTGCGAATATTGAGATAATGTTCGGGGCAGTTCCCAAACATAATCTTTTCGATCTCATCTACAAAGGAATGAAGATGGAAGAGATCATTACGTGGGGACCTTCTGAGATCGGGTTTATTTCGGGCGGTTCGGGAATAGCAGGAATGTCGAATCTCAGCCGCGAATATCTGACATATATAATTCAGAATCTTGCACAGCTTGATGCAATGGCTGATATCATTATAGTCGATACAGGTGCAGGAATTTCGGATGCCGTTCTTGAATTCCTTGTTGCCAGCGGAGAGATACTTGTTGTAACGACTCCGGAACCCACATCGATCACCGACTCATATTCGTTATTAAAAGCATTGGCACATCATGAAAGATTTTCGGCCGATTCTACAAGCATTAAAGTTGTTGCAAACAGAGTAAGCAACGAAAATGAAGGCAAGACGCTTTTTAATAAATTAAACACGGTTGTTTCGAGATATCTGAAACTTCCGATCTCATATTTAGGCTGCGTTCCTCAGGATGATGAACTTCAGAAAGCAGTTATGCAGCAGATGCCCGTATCGATTCAGATGCCTAAATCAAAATCTGCTTGCGCATATGAGACCATTGCGAATATACTTATGAATAGGGACATAAACAAAAACAATAAAAACAGGGGGATGGCTGCATTCTTTTCGCATATTATCGCCGCTAAAAAATCCGTATGAAAGAAAAAGACACAGGATTATTGTTAAGTAAATATATTGCTCCCGGCTCAAAGATCGAACTCGAAGCGATCGACAGAGTCTTACAGGAAGACGGAAGTTATCAGAGAAAGAAATTTGACTCAAAAGTAGTTGATATCATTGATGAAGACCGTCTTGAGATCCTTATGCCCATGGAGCAGACGAAACTGGTATTGCTTCCCGTTAACGGAGAGTACGACATTCATTTCTTTACGACAAAAGGTTTGTTCCAGTGTCTCGCGAGAGTCGTTAACCGTTACAAAAACGGAAATCTTTATCTTCTGGAGATAGAGCTTATTTCCAATCTTCAGAAATATCAGAGAAGAGAGTATTACAGATATTCATGTATGCTTCCTCTTGAATACAGACTTTTGACCAATGCCGAAGCTATTGCCATGGAAAGCAAGAAAAATGTTCTTTTTGACGAACTTCCGATGATCGAATCTCAGATAGTCGACATCTCAGGTGGCGGCATGCGTTTCGTAAGCGGTGAATCAGCAGAAGTGAACGATCTTATCTATACCGTATATTCTCTTACGAACGGAAAGAAATTCCACCATGTTGCAAAGGTTCTTGCTGTTAAGCAGCTCGATAATCATACAAGAGATGCGAAGTTCGAATACAGATGTCAGTTCGTGGATATCTTAAACGGTGAGAGAGAAATGATCATCCGTTATATTTTCGAAGAAGAACGTAAGAAAAGAAAAAGAGAAACCTAAGTTTTTTAACAACGTATTCACGTGCCGAACGCTAAAATCGCGTGCGGCACTTTTTTTATGTCAAAACATTGAAATTAAGGCTTTTATTGTGCAATTTGACAATAGATTTACATAAAATTCTACACATATACAAGTAACTATGCATACATGAGTAGTTACGGCTGTGGTATAATTATAAAAATGTTGATTTTGGGGTGTTATATTTGAAAAAAATAATAGTTATCGCCTGTTCAACGGGCGGACCCAAAGCACTGCAGGAAATCATTCCTTTTCTGGATGAAAGGATTAACTGTCCGGTCATAATAGTACAGCATATGACAGCCGGATTTACAAAGACTCTGGCGGGCAGACTTAATCTTATTTCAAAGATTCCTGTAACCGAAAGTACGGACTGCGAATTACTCGAGAATAATCATATATACATTGCACATGCAGGCAAACACTTAAATATCGATAAAGCAGGAGTTAATCACCGTATTGAACACAGCGATGAAGGATTAAGACTCGGAGTAAAACCCTGTGCGAATTTTACTTTTGAATCTCTTGCCGAGTGTGATTTTGACGAGATAATCTGCGTGGTTCTTACCGGAATGGGTTCGGACGGTGCCGAGGGCATCATACATTTAAAGAAATATAAACAGATCAAGGTATTGATCCAGGATGAAGAATCAGCCGTTGTATACGGAATGCCGGGAAGCATTCTTAAAGCCGGCATTGACTGCAAGGTCGTAAAACTTTGCGATATGGGTAAAGAAATTGTTGCATTGACGGAGGGGTAAATATGGATGTCAGTCAATATTTGGATATTTTTATAGACGAGACCAAAGAGCATTTACAGAATCTTAATACTCATATTCTCGAACTCGAACAGGACGGAGAGAATATGGATACGATCAATGAGATCTTCCGTGCCGCCCATTCGCTTAAAGGCATGGCGGGAACCATGGGTTACAAGAGAATGCAGACTCTTACCCATGATATGGAAAATGTTTTTTCTGAGGTCAGAAACGGCAATATCAAGGTCGACTCGGATATGATCGATCTTCTTTTCAAATGCCTTGATGCTCTTGAAGAGTACCTTGCGGCGATCCAGGAAACCGCTGATGAAGGTACCAATGAAAATGAGCCTTTGATCAAAGGGTTAAATGACATTCTTAATTCAAAGGGTTCAGACAAAGCAAAAGAAGAAAAACCTGCCAAGACTGAAGAAGCTCCCAAGAAAGAAGCTTCGAACAAAGAAGAAAAATGGCGTGAGATCAAACTTGAAGATGCTGTTAAAACAGTTATTAAAGAAGGCGGTACAAACGGATTCAAAGCATACGGCTTTACCGTATACATTCAGGAATCCTGTCTTTTGAAAGCTGCAAGAGCATTTCTTGTTTTCAAAGCGCTTGAAGAAGTCGGAGAGGTTATCGTATCGAAACCTTCTGCACAGGATATCGAAGATGAATCCTTTGAATTTGATTTCAGTGTTATCGTTATGACGGATCAGCCTTTTGACAAGGTTGTGGCAGCCATAAAGAACGTTTCTGAAATCGAGGATGCGGTCGGCGGAGAAGTTGAATTAAAGGATGAACCCGAAGCGGAAAAAGTTGAAGAAGTCGAAAAGGAAACTCTTCCCGTACAGACAACTCAGGCTCCTCAGACTGCCAAAGCAAATACACAGGTTAATGCCGAAAAGAAAGCAGCCAACAAACCCGTAGTAAACAGAACGGTTCGCGTAGATATCGAAAAACTCGATTCTCTAATGAATCTTGTTTCCGAACTTATCATTTCAAAGAACTCTCTGGTATCTGTAGCGGGCAGCGTTGTCGGCACTTCGAACATTGCTTTTAACGAACAGATCGAATATCTCGAAAGCGTGACCACAAATCTTCATGAATCCGTAATGAAGGTTCGAATGGTTCCCATCGAAAATACGGTTAACAAATTCCCGAGAATGATAAGGGATCTTTCCAAAAAACTTAATAAAAAAATGGAACTGTATATGACCGGTGAAGATACCGAACTTGACAGAACCGTTGTTGATGAGATCGGCGATCCTTTAATGCATCTTTTAAGAAACTCTGCAGACCACGGTCTTGAAAGTGCAGAGATAAGAGCAGAAAGAGGAAAACCCGAAGTCGGTTCCATTTTCCTTGATGCATACCAGGACGGCAACAACGTTGTTATCGAAGTAAGAGATGACGGTAACGGTATCGATATTGAAAAGGTTAAGAACAAAGCCATTGAGAAAGGTAAGATAACCGCCGAGCAGGCAGAGCTTATGTCTGACAAAGAAGCGATAGATCTTTTGTTCCAGCCTTCTTTCTCAACAGCCGAAGTCGTTTCCGATGTATCGGGCAGAGGAGTAGGACTCGATGTTGTTAAATCAAAGATCGAAGCTTTAAGCGGTGAGATCGAAGTTAAGACAAAACTCGGTGAAGGCTCGACATTTACTATAAGGCTTCCTCTTACTCTTGCCATCATTCAGGCATTGATGATCGTTGTCGGAGATGAGAAATATGCCATTTCACTCGGAGCCATCCAGACGATCGAATCAATAAGACCTGATGAGATAAAGAAGGTTCAGGGTAAGGAAGTGATAAATTTAAGAGGCAATGTTATTCCTTTGGTAAGACTTAACAACGTACTCGATCTCGAAGACAAACATGACGGTACATCCGATATGATCGTTCTTATCGCAAAGAAGGGTGACAGATACGCAGGTCTTGTTGTTGACGAACTTATCGGACAGATGGAAATCGTAATCAAGTCTATGGGCAAATACGCCGGCAACTGTAAACTTATTTCCGGAGCCACGATTCTCGGTGACGGAGAAGTTGCACTTATTCTTGATGCAAATGCATTGATTTAAGGAGGGGTTGACATGGATGAAATTGCTTTAAGCGTTGAAGTTATACAGTACGTTAAAATTAAGATCGGAGATGAGTATTTCGGGATAGACATCAAATATGTTGACAATATCGTAAGAATGCAGCATATCACAAGAGTTCCGAAATCTCCTGATTATATAAAAGGGGTTATCAATTTAAGAGGAGAAGTTATTCCCGTATTTTCATTAAGACTTAAAATGGGTCTTGAAGAGATTGAGGAGAATAAATACTTCAGAATCATTATTTTGAAATATGAGGGAGAATCTGTCGGTATTATCGTCGATGAAGTTAAAGAGGTGGTTAATATTTCATCGGATGCCGTTGAGAAGGTTTATCACAATTCGGCCGAAGGATATCAGAATTTCTTATCCGGCGTAGGCAAAACGGAGTGTGGTCTTATCTCTCTTCTGGACATCAATGAAGTATTGAGTGACAAAGTACTTTAAGAGGTAAATTATGGCAAGAATTAATTTAAACGAAGACGACAGTGTTTATTTCGATGTTCTTAAGGAACTCGGAAACATCGGGTGCGGAAATGCAACGACCGCACTTGCTCATATGCTTAACCGAAAGGTTGACATGTCGGTTCCGCATGTAAGACTTTTGGATTTCAAAGAAGTAGGCAGCATTCTTGGCGGAGAAGAACAGATCATGGCCGGGGTATATTTAATGGTTGAGGGTGACATTACCGGTTCTATTATGTTTCTTTTGGAGAAGGATTCCGCCAAAAATCTTATTTCGTTACTTATGGGAATGCCCGCTTCCGAAGGTGAGTTAAACGAGATCGAACAATCAGCTTTAAAAGAGATCGGAAACATCATTACAGCTTCTTATCTCAACTCGCTTTCGACGCTTACCAATCTTTCAATCTATCCGTCGGTTCCCGCATTAAGCATCGACATGGCAGGTGCCATACTTTCGGTTCCCGCAATTGAGTTCGGTCTTATAGGCGACAGGATATTATTGATCGAAAACCAGTTCTCGGAAGGGTTGAACGGGTATTTTATCCTTGTTCCCGATCTTGAAAGTTATGATAAGATTTTCGCTTCAATAGGCATGTAGTGTAGGAGAATTAAAATAAATGTCGGAAATAATTAAGGTTGGAATGGCGGACCTTAAGATCTGCAAAGCTCCGGATGCCGTTACAACACTGGGCCTCGGTTCATGTGTGGGTGTAGCGGTAAGGGATCCGGTTTTAAAAATCGGCGGACTTGCACATGTTATGCTTCCGGATTCAACCAGAATCAAAAACAATACAAATATATATAAATTTGCCGACACCGGAATTGATGAACTTGTAAGATTATTGCTTAAAGAAGGTGCTTCAAAACAGAGACTCGTTGCTAAAATAGCAGGCGGTGCTCAGATGTTCTCTTTCCAGAATAAATCAGATATGGTAAGAGTCGGCGAGCAGAATGTAATTGCATCTAAGAAGAAACTTGAAGAATTGGGCATCCCTATTCTTGCTGAAGATACGGGCTCAAATTACGGCCGTACCGTTATCTTTTATCCTGAAAACGGTGATTTTTACATACGTGCGGTCGGCAAGGACGAGAAGGTGATATAAATGAAAATGAAGAAGATAAGACTCCTTCCTGCATTTATCACGCTTTTGGCCGGTGCCATAGCAAGCATTACGCTTTATGTGACAGATCAGGATTTGATTACAACATTGCTTGTTCTTTTTATAGTTTTGTTTGTTTTTTATTTTCTCGGTGTACTTGCGATGAAAATAATCATGGATTTTATGAACAGGAAAGAGCCGGAAACACCTGTTTCCGAAGAAGGAGAAGTTTTAGAGAAAGAAAATTCGTGAGATTTGGGGTAAATGGGAATGGATGAATTGACTAAGAAAAAATTATGGGATGATTACAGAAGATTGAATTCTGATGCAGCCAGAGAAAAGCTTATTTTGGAATACATTCCTCTGGTTAAAGTTGTTGCGGGAAGACTCAGCATGTATCTCGGATACAGTGTTGAGTACGAAGATCTCTGCAGCTACGGAATTTTCGGTCTTATTGATGCCATTGATAAATTCGATAAGGAAAAAGACGTTAAATTCGAAACATATGCTTCGCTTCGTATAAGAGGTGCGATCCTCGATCAGATAAGAAAACTTGACTGGATCCCAAGAACCGTAAGACAGCGCCAGCGTCAGCTTGATTCGGCCATGCGTGAACTTGAGAACGAACTCGGAAGACCGGGAACGGATGCCGAAATAGCGGTTAAGGTAGGGATCAGCGAAGACGAATTAAATGACTGGCAGAATCAGTGCAAAGTCAGTAACGTGGTTTCCTTAAACGAATATCTTGATACGGGTGCTGATATTTCCAATGAATCCGCAGGTGCAAGCAGACATTTCGATTCCCCCGAAAATGCTTTTCTTAAAGATGAGCTTAAGGGTAAGCTGATCGATGCACTCGAACTTCTTACTGAGAAAGAAAAAAGTGTTGTTGTTCTTTATTACTATGAAGAGCTTACGCTCAAAGAGATCAGTAACGTACTTGAAGTATCGGAGAGCCGTGTTTCACAGCTTCATACCAAAGCTTTAAATAAAATGAAAGGTGTTCTCGGTAAATATACCATGGTTTTTGAATGATCTTGAGGATTAATTATGAACGCTTATTTTCAACTTGAATTAACCCCCGAAGGCTCAAACCTTCTTGTTTACAAAGAAACAGAAGGCGGAGTCGGCATTAATTTGAATGAACTTGCAGAATACCTTACGAAAAAGGGATTTGAATTTGATATCGCTTCTCTTAACAAACAGATCATGCGTATTCCCGATAAAGGTCGCATTAAGCTTGATGATGTTAAAAGATATCCTGAAAGAGAAATGATCTCTGTTAAGATCTCTCCCAATAAAATGGAAGCGGTCTGCAGATTTTATCCTCCGAGTGTCGGCGGCAGCTTTTTAAGCCGCGAGGATATTGTGAGCGACCTTAATTCCGCTACCGTAACATACGGTATCGATACGAATGCGATTGATAAATATCTTGCAAAAAGACAGTACTGCACAGATATGGTTTTAGCACGCGGTAAGGAAGTAAGACACGGACAGGATGCCTCTATAGAATATTTCTTTAATACCGATCTGAGAGCAAAACCTACGCTCAAAGAAGACGGTTCGGTTGATTTCTTTAACCTTAACACAGTCAATCACATAAAAGAAGGCGATCTTCTTGCAAGACTTACCAGAGAAGATCCCGGTGAAAACGGAATAGATGTTACGAATGATTTAGTAAAGCCCAGAGATGTTAAAAAGCTTATGCTTAAATTCGGTCGTAATGTCAGATTAAGCGAAGATAAAAATGAGGCTTATTCCGAAGTTTCCGGACATGTAATGCTTGTTGAGGATAAGATCTTTGTATCAAATGTTTTTGAAGTTGAAAATGTTGATGCTTCCACAGGCGATATAAACTATGACGGTTCCGTAAAAATAAACGGAAACGTTAATTCCAATTTTACGGTTATCGCTACCGGCAATATTGAGATAGCCGGTGTAGTGGAAGGTGCCAAAGTTAAGGCCGGCGGTAATATTACCATTGCCCGAGGCATAAACGGAATGGGTAAGGGCGACATCAGTGCGGAAGGAAACATTATTGCCAAATTTATTGAAAATGCAAAGGTTACTTCCGGCGGTTATATCCAGGCTGAAGCGATCATGCATTCAACTGTTTCCGCAAGAACTGAAGTCATAGTTGACGGTAAGAAAGGAAATATTACAGGCAGCTTCGTTTCCGCAAGAGACATGGTTACCGTTAAGAACCTCGGTTCGCAGATGGGTTCGGATACCATAGTTCAGCTTGGCATCGATCCCACATTAAAACAGAGAATGGATTTCCTTCAGAAAGAACTTGAGAGTATTTCCAAGAATCTTTCTCAGATGCTTCCCGTTATAGATGCTTTCAAACAGAAGATCGCGAAAGGAGTTAAAATGACTCCCGATACGATCGCTAATATTAAGAGTATGACAGAAGCTTCTTCGGCTCTTTTAAAGAAGAGAACGGAGTATTCGGAAGAACTTGATGATATCAAGGATTCTCTTTTAAGCGAATGTACCGCGCAGGTTATCGTTAAGGATACCGTTTTTGCGGGTACAAGAATATGCGTTAATGATATTCAGATGACATTAAAGAGCGACTACAGATATTGCCGTTTCATGAAAGAAAGAGGCGATATCAAAATGTCCGGTCTGTAATTGGAGATGAAATGACAGTACTTGAAATTGTTTTACTTATTATAGGAATATTATGTATTATCGCGGGTATTTTTATACCTGAACAGTCCAAGAAAAAGACTAGCTGGGAGGAGAGGAAAGAATCTTCCCGCATTCGCGAGCTTATTGATGAAGAATTCGAGCAGTATAAAACAACGATCAGACTTTCGCTTGACGAGGAAGTTAAAGATTCCATCGAAAAAGCAGAAAGAGGACTTGAAAGAATCTCGAACGAAAAGATCATGGCCGTTAACGAATACGGAGATACGGTTCTAAAAGATATCAATAAGAATCATGACGAAGCGGTTTTTCTTTATGAAATGCTTAACGAAAAGCATGATGATATCATTAAAAGCCAGGCGAGCCTTGAGAACACTTCCAAAGAAGTAAAAGATACTCTTAAGGCCATTGAGAAATCCAAAGAAGAAGCCAATGCCGATTTCGAGAAAAAGGGAAGCGAATTCCTTAATCAGCTTGAACAGAAAGAAAACGAGATCGAACTTGAAAGAAACAAGTTAAGTGCTCTTGAAGAAGAATTCAACAAAAACAGAAAGTTGATGAGTTCGCAGGAGAACAGGAAGCCTGTAAAGAAAACAGTCAAGAGAACACCAGATTCACCTGCTTTGGGCGGCAACCGCAACGAAGAGATATTAAGACTCTACAAAGAAGGAAAGAGTAATGTTGCGATCGCAAAAGAGCTCGGCATAGGTGTCGGTGAAGTAAAACTTGTAATTGATTTAGCGAGAATGTAAAGAGAGATAATATGAAACTTAAATCTTATCTAAAAGGAATCGGAATCGGTTTTGTTTTGGCATCCGTAATTCTGATCTTAGCGGGTAATTCGAATAAACCGATGTCCGATGCGGATGTCATTAAAAGAGCAAAAGAGCTTGGAATGATCGAAAGCACAACGATAGGCAAGCCCTATGTTAATGACGGAAGCGAACAGAACACGGAAACATCGGACAATAAGCAGGATGTTAATGAGGATGCATCTGTAAAAGATAACGTAAATACGGATAACGTTTCAGATGCTGCAAATAATTCGAATGAATCTTTAAAAAACAATGATAATACGTATACTTCAGATTCATCTAACAGTGATGTGAGCAATGTGGTTGCTTCCGATGATACTGATGATTCGACAGTAACGGATACTTCAAATGCTTCCGATAAGGCGGATGCTTCAGGTAATGACGATACAAACAGCACTGATGCATCGAACACAACTGCTTCAGATTCGGATGCCGATTCTCATGATACAGATAATAAACCTGCATATACCGTAGTAAGAGTTATAGTTACCATATCGTCGGGCGAGAGCTCGGAATCTGTATCAAGATCGATAGTAGAGGCAGGCCTTGCCGATGATGAGATCGAATTCAACAAATACCTTTGTGAAAACGGATACGATAAGAGATTAAGAGTAGGTACCTACGAAATCCCCTTAGATGCTGATTTTGAAACGGTTTCGAAGTATTTATGCGGTATGATAAGTGAAGATAACTGATAATATAAAGAAGTGTAATATCAAATGTCCTAAAAACCCCTTGCGCAAAGGGGTTTTATTATGCTATAATGCTTTCGTTGCGCTATAAAAACACACGCATGCGGTTTATGAGGATTGGTGCCCAACGGGTTTCCCTCGATTTTGAAGCATGCGGAGGAAAAACCAAGGAGGAAAATTAAATGAGCGTTATTTCAATGAAACAGTTACTCGAGGCAGGTGTGCACTTTGGACACCAGAC
>CACZOG010000258.1 GCA_902782715.1 uncultured Lachnospiraceae bacterium
ATCCTTGAAAGAAGATTTGCAAAGGTTTCAAAGGGCGCAAGAATGGATAAGGCACTCGCTAAAGAAGAAGAGATGCTCAAAGCAATAAAAGAACATCTTGAAAAAGGCGAGATGGCAAGAACATTCGAAGTTCCCGACGATGAGGATCTGATCAAGGCATTTAAGGAATATAATCTTCTTACAGCTAAACCGACCATCTATGCGGCAAATGTTGCCGAAGATGATATGGCTGATGACGGAGCATCCAATAAATACGTTCAGAGCGTAAAAGAGATCGCTGCAAAAGAAGGCTCGGGCGCGCTTGTTATCTGTGCACAGATGGAGCAGGAACTTGCTGAACTTGATGAGGAAGAAAAGAAAGAGTATCTTGAGGAACTTGGCGTTACTTCATCCGGACTCGACAAGCTCGTTACAGAGAGTTACTCACTTCTCGGACTTATCAGTTTCCTTACCGCAGGTGAAGACGAGTGCCGTGCATGGACGATCAAGAAGGGCACAAAAGCTCCTCAGGCAGCAGGAAAGATTCATACGGACTTCGAAAGAGGCTTTATAAAGGCTGAGGTTGTACCTTACGAAGTTCTTATTAAGGAAGGTTCTCTTTCCGCGGCAAAGGACAAAGGACTTGTCGGACTTGAAGGAAAAGAGTACGTGGTTAAGGACGGAGACGTTATTTTATTCAGATTTAACGTATAAAATCAGTCAATCTGTTTATGCTTAACTTGTGCCTATGCATCAATTCAGGCACAACATATGGACAATGCGATAAAAACAGGCTTTCGGGCCTGTTTTTTCTTTTAAAAAAATTAAGAAAATCTTAAAAAAATCCTTGAAATTTCTTTCAAATTTCCCTATACTGAAATCAAGTGGTGACAAAGTGGCGAGTTAGTGATGAGTTAGTGGTTAACTATTAGGCACATGTGACCGAAATATTATTTGGAGCGTTGATTTAGCTAAAGAACTGTCTGGCAGGTAGTAACATGGGATTTATGGCAGAATATCAGAATAATATGGATGCCAAGGGAAGAGTTATCCTCCCCGTTAAATTTCGTGATGCCATCGGCAGCAGATTTGTTCTTACCAAAGGAATCGACCATAACTTAACCATTTATCCGATCGATGAATGGAAGAAGGTCGAAGAAAAACTTTCCAGACTTCAGCAGGGCAGCAAGGCATCCAGAAACTTAAAGAGACGTTTGCAGGGTGCAGCCGTTGAGGTTGAAGTTGACAATCAGGACAGAATTTCAATCCCTCAGAATTTAAGAGAATATGCTGAACTTCAGAAAGAGCTTCTGTTCGTCGGACAGGGTGAATACATAGAGATCTGGTCCAAGGCTAAATACGACGAAGTTGATGATTATGATTTCGAGGATGATCTCGAGAACATAGATTTCTAGCAAAGGAATCCCGATGGAGTTTAAACACTACTCGGTCATGTTGAACGAAACGATCGACGGACTGAATGTTAAAGAAAACGGAATATACGTTGACTGCACATTGGGAGGCGCCGGACATTCGCTTGAAATACTTAAAAGGTTAAACGGAACCGGCAGATTGATCGGGATCGATCAGGATGCGGATGCATTAAACGCAGCCAGAGAAAGATTAAAAGATTTCGACAACGTTACTTACGTACACAGCAACTTTGAAAACATAAAAGAGATTTTATCCGACTTAAGTCCCGAAGGGGTCGACGGGATCATCGCTGATCTGGGAGTAAGTTCCTATCAGTTCGATACTCCGGAACGCGGATTTTCATACAGATTCGATGCACCGCTTGACATGAGAATGAACAGGGAGAACGAATTAAGCGCCTACACGGTGGTTAACGAATACTCCGAAGCGGACATCTACAGAGTCATAAGAGATTACGGAGAAGAGAAGTTCGCCAAGAACATCGCAAAGCACATCTGCTTAAGAAGAAAAGAAGCTCCGATCAAAACGACATTCGAATTAAATGACATTATAAAAGCCGCAATACCCGCCAAAATGAGAGAAAAGGGCGGACATCCTTCAAAGAGAACGTTTCAGGCTCTTCGGATCGAGTGCAACAGAGAACTGGAAGTGCTTAACAACACACTGGATGATATGATCGATTGCTTAAAGCCTCTCGGAAGGCTCTGCATCATAACATTCCACTCACTTGAGGACAGAGCGGTAAAGAACAGTTTTAAAACAAACGAAAATCCCTGCACATGTCCGAGCAGTTTTCCGGTATGTGTGTGCGGGAAGATATCAAAAGGCAGAACGATCACAAGAAAACCGATAACGGCATCTGAAGGGGAACTTGAAGAGAACTCGAGAAGCCAGTCGGCAAAACTGAGGATTTTCGAGAAAGCCGAATAAAAGTGTGAACAGGGGAGATAAGATGGAAGCAACACAGTCATTGGAATTTAAGGGTTTAAAAAGGAGACCGACATCAACTTACATGCATACAAGTGCCGCACCTAAGGAGGCACCTAAGAAAAAGAATCAGAGAGGACTTGAAGTCTTACCCAAAGAAATCAAAAAATACAACATATCGGGTAAGATAGTATTCGGCATATTCTATATTTTGTGCTTAGCCCTTTTCATCGGCTCGATTTTGGTGTATATTAATTGGCAGGGCAAACTTTCAAACTCAGTAGATAAGATCGCATCGCTTCAGGCACAATATGAAAGCTGCAAGAAAGAAAACGATGCAAAGTATGCCGAGATCAACAGCTCGGTTGACTATGAAGAGATAAGAAGGGTTGCAATCGAGGAATTGGGTATGCATTATGCATCCGAAGGCCAGATTGTCACATATACGGATAATGAAGCAAACGATTTCGTAAGGACAATCAAACCGATCGATTAGGTGTAATTTATGTCGGAAATAGATACAAAAGGCATTATAAAGTTTGTTAAGGACTGGTTAAGGGATACACGCCGGTTCATAGTTAAAACTTTAGGAATAATGTTTTTCGCAAAAGACGATAATAAATACGGATTAAAAGATAATAAGAGTAGCCGTCAGGTTACTCTTATTCGCGTATTATTTATGATTATGATCGCGAGCTTTATCGTCATTGTCTTAAGAGTATCGTATCTGGTTACTTTTAAGGGCGAGGAATATAAAAGAATGGTATATTCCCAGCGCCAGACGTCCGATACGGTAATTCCTTGTGAAAGAGGAAGTATCTATGATTCGAAAGGGACTCTCCTTGCTTCCAACATCAAACAGTATATTGTGATCCTTGATGCCAAGCAGGTTAACGATATGGCAAAACAGAAGGGCAGCACTTCTTACATTGATGCCACTGCCCAGGCTCTTAATACGTATCTCGGCTTTGACAAGGACGCGATCTTAGAGTTCATTAACAATAACCCCAATGATGCATACGAAAGAATTTCCAAAGACGAAAACGGCAAAGTCATTTCGTTAAGTCAGGAAGAATTAAAGCCCCTTATGGATGCGATTAAAGCATCGAAGGAAAAGGGCAGCAAAGAAACTGCCATATACGGAATTCAGTTTGAAGATTCTTACATCAGATATTATCCGAACGGAACGCTTGCATGCGATGTTATCGGATATGTAAATGACGGTAATGAGGGTACTTACGGACTCGAGCAGTATTATGAAACCGAGCTTAAGGGTATTGACGGAAGATCGTTCGGTTATATCAATGACGATACCAATCTCGAGAAACAGATAGTTCCCGCGCAGAACGGTAATTCTCTTATCCTCAATCTCGATTCTTCAATTCAGCGAATCGTTGAGCGTAAGATCGTAGAGATTAACGAAACGATGGATTTCGAGGACAGATCCGGTTCTTACAATACCGGTGTTATCATCATGGAATGTGATACGGGCAATGTCCTTGCCATGGCGGGCTGGCCTTTTTATGATCTTAACGATCCCAGAGGCGTTTCGATCGAAAAATATTATACCCAGAAACAGATTCAGGAGATCATGTCAAAATATGCTATCTCCGAAGGATATGTAAACGGTATTTCAAGTAATATCTTTTTTGAAGAAGGACAGGAACCTTACTTCAAGATCCTTAACGAGGAAACCGGCAAAGACGAGATCGTGATGCTCACTCAGGAGCAGAAAGACACTCTTGATAACGATCTTTCCGGCTTTGTAAGAGACGGTATCTGGAAGAATTTCTGTATATCCGATACTTACGAACCCGGTTCTGTTGCCAAAACCTTTACTACAGCGATCGGACTTGATTCCGGAAGACTTGTTCCATCGGACAGTTTCAGCTGTAACGGTGTTATCCAGGTTCTCGACAGAAGTATCCACTGTTCACATAAATGGGGCTGCGGCGGCGGAGATTTAAGAATGTGTCTTGTTAAATCATGTAACCCCGC
>CACZOG010000259.1 GCA_902782715.1 uncultured Lachnospiraceae bacterium
GCAGACACAATAATTACATCGGCGTACTGAAGATATGCCCCGATGTAATTCATAAAGTTAAATCTTGTTCTGAAATGCGTATACTGCGGAAGTATGATAGGAAGTATGTCGTATACATAAACCGCAATTTTTACGCCGTATTTCTTAAGCCTCGGTAAAAGAACGCTTCTTTTATAAGGCATGTTCCAGATCGCATCGATCTCAAAGAAAATATCTCCGGGCTTCATGTCCGAAAGGACGATGTTCTTACCGGAAAATATCTTGTTCTCAAGACTTTTGTTGCCTTCGAGATAACCGATGAAATTATCCGTATCAAGGATTTTGAAATATCCTTCTTTGTTATCGAACGCAATAAACACAAGTCTCTCGGGAATCACTTTGTACATCTCGCCGGAAACGTTTCGCACAACTCTCTGAATTCCCGTAAGAAACGATATTGATGTTAAATTGGATACGTCAATATATATCTTTTGCATTCGCATCATTTAATAATCTTAAGAAAAACTTTTTTAACAGCCATCTTGTACTTAAGCGGGATCGCTGCTTTGATCTTCGTAAAAGTCCGTCTTATTTTCCTTTTGACTTTTCCTACGGCTTTGACATTCTCATTTGAGAAATCAACGTAATTGCTTACTACTTTCTTATATATCGCTCTCTCGGTCGAATCATACGCATCTTTTAAAACCGCATTCTTGTAATCATCTTCCGATGCGTAATCCTCAAGCTTAAATCTCTCTTCCTCGTCCTTTGCAACCCATTTCTGAAACAAAAGAAAATAAAGTACCTGCATGTACTTATCCGCAGGGATATTGTAGGCCCTGGATAAGTCCGTATTAACGGGGTCAAGATCGAGCGAGTTCATAAAAGTCTCCTTGAATGTCGGCATTTTACCGCCGCCGACTTCAACAAGTCTTTCCTCGGTCAGATCAAATAATTTTGAATAAGTATCTGTTTCTTTCTGAGTCATTATCAAACGTTAATCCTCATCCGTCTTCCATGTGTGAACCAGACTGATCTCGCCGACTTCAGATTTGATATTCTTGATCTCAAGTCTGAAGACATCTCTCCAGAAATCATAGTTGAATCCGTCGGGTTTATGGAATGCCAAATCGAAAATATAAAGTCCCGCATTAACGGGAATCCTCTCGATGTCGAGAATGATCGTACCCTCTTCTTTAAGCGGAAGAAGCTTGGATATGTCAATAAGAGTATTTGTTCCGTAGATATGCACCTTGTCATCTCTGTAGATAGCAATACCCACTACGGTTCCGTCAATCTTGGCTTTATTGACGTAATCTATCTTGATTCTGACGGGATCCGTATTATAGAAAACTTTGCTCTCGTTTCCGTCCTTATCGAGAACTGTTACTTTCTTCATAACGATCTCTTTGGAGCCCCATCTCTTGCTGTCTTCGGGTTTCTTCTCTTCTTTTTCTTCCTTGGTTTCACCGTTTTCTTCGGATTCGCCTTCCGAAGAGTTCCCTTCTGCGGCAGCTTCGGTATTTTCGTTATTTTCCGAAGACTCTTCGTTTTCTTTTGCTTCCTCTTCGGCCTGTTTCTCGTTAGCTTTTTCCTTAGCCGAAGCAAGACTTGTATCCGACATAAAACGCATGTATTCGGGGTCCACGTCATAAGGACTTCCGTCCATTCTTACAACACCCTCATGAATCCAGATGCTTCTGTCGCAGATCTGCTCGATCTGTGACAGCGAATGAGAAACGATCACGATCGTCGTTCCTTCGGATTTGATCTGACGAAGTCTGTTGAAACACTTTGCCTGGAAAGCCATGTCACCTACGGCAAGGATTTCGTCAATAAGAAGGATATCCGCATCCACGCTTATCGCAACCGAAAATGCAAGTCTCATGTACATACCGCTTGAATATGTTCTTACGGGATTGTCAATGAAATCTTCAAGTTCGGAGAAATCTATAATGTCATCTATCCTGTCATCGATCTCTTTCTTTGTAAGTCCGAAAATGGAGGCATTGATGTAAATGTTCTCCCTTCCGCTCATGTCGGGATGAAATCCCGCGCCGAGTTCTATAAGGCTTGATACTCTTCCGCTCATCTCGATCGTTCCGGAATCCGGATACATGATCTTCGTAAGCATTTTAAGAGTCGTACTCTTACCGCAGCCGTTATGTCCGATAAGGCCTATGGCTTCTCCTTTTTTGACTTCGAAACTTACTCCTTTTAACACTTCTCTTTCTTCATATCTTCTTCTGCTTTTGAAAAGTGTTCTTTCTTTTAAGGTTCTGCCTTTATCAAGATATACTTTGAATTTTTTGCTTATATTGTGTACTTCTATGGCATTCTCGGGTTTCATTACATTTCCTCCGCAAAATGGCGCTGCATTCTGTCAAATGCGAACCATCCTATAAAAAACAGGCCGACACCCATTGCCAGTGCCCAAAGAAGAGTGCTCAGTGCAGGTACCTGATGATAATAAAGAATATCCCTGTAGGCTATTATTATCGGAGCCATGGGATTTACGATAAGATAAATACCCCTGTACTGCTCGGGCACCATAGTCTCCGAATACATGACCGGCGAAAGGAACTGCCATGCCATCGTAAGAATACCCATGATGAACTGCATATCCTGGAAAAATACCGTTACCGCCGAAAGAATGAAAGTAAATCCGAGTGCCAGGATAAACTCCGTGATCATTACGGGAATAAGGCATAAGATCGCCATCGGATTAAATGTATAACGCATGATGAGCATTACCGCGAAGATAACGATAAAGCTTAAAAGCATGTTGATAAACTGACTGATCACAAAAGAAAGCGGAAGAACTTCTCTCGGGAAGTAGATCTTCTTGACCATGTCTTTCTGTCCCATTACGCAGTTTGTTCCGCCTGCAAGACAGGTCGAGAAAAATATCCACGGGATAAGAGCCACGAAAAGGAACATGTAATAGTCCTCTATTCCGCTTCGCATAACGATGGAAAATACAAATGTATATATCAACAACTGAAACAAGGGATTTATAAAGGTCCAAAGAAAGCCCAGAACCGAGCCTTTGTATCTTCCCTTCAAATCCCTCTTCACAAGACTTGATATCATCGTACGATATTCATAAATTTCTTTAATTCTCTTAATCATAATACTGTAATAATATACTAAAAACAGTGCTTTTGTCAAAATTCGGGGCACCGCTTTTAAAGTTAATTTGTCCTTTTATTGTATGCTATTCTTTTATACCGCATCCGAGCTTTTATTCGCCGAATTTTCTTCGATGATACGTGTAACAAGACCATTGATTATCTTTGTTATGTTGTCCATGCAGAGCTTGTCTTCAATATATGCCTTGGCCTTCGTCGAAAGCGTATCGTAGAATTCCTTGTCATCATGAAGTTTCTTCATGTACTCTGCTGCTTCATCGGTGTTTGCATCCGCCCACTTGGAGCCCTTTCTGTAAGGTGATGCATCTTTCTCGAGAGTCACGAAAGAATAATCAACCATGCATGCGATATCCTTATTCATGAACTCGATGTTTGACGACCAGTTTGTTGCTATGCAGACTGTGTTAACAAGCATTGCTTCGGCCATAACGATTCCGAAACCTTCCGCACGGTGGAGAGATACGAAAACATCGACATCTTTAATAAGGCTGTTAACCGCAGTTTTCTCTAAAACCTCGGTAATGAAATAAATGTTCTTATAGCCCTCAAGGAGTTTCTTGACTGATTCGATCTTGTCAAAATCGGTATTGCTTGTTTTGATAACAAGACCGACCGAATCATCGTTAACATCAAAAGCTTTCTTGTATGCTTCGATCGCACCGACAGGGTTCTTACGAACCATGGTGCTGTTAAAATCGAACATGATAAGGAACAGGAACTTATCCTCGGGTAGGCCGAAATACTTCCTGTCGTATTTGTCATCCGTATGAGCGGTAACGTTATAGGGAATTGTATGAACGGGTTTGTTCGTCACTTTCCTGATGCTGTCGGATGTGAATTCCGAAGGAGTCCAGATCTCATCGAGAAGGTCGATGGCGGGAGTCCATTCCTTAGGGAAATCCTCAAGTTCCCACGACCAGAATCCGACATTGTATTTGTCATTCCACATGTTCTGATCGAACTGAGTGCATCTGAACATAAGCTCCGTGGGCTCCATTACGATCAGATTGATCCCGTAAGGAGTTTCCTCGGTTAAGATGTCATCAAACGACGTATCGCCGTTCTGAACGTTTCCCAAAAGGTTAAAATTCTGAACACAGTATTTTATTCCCGATGCATCGAACTCGCTGACAAGAAATCTGCAGCACTGGCCGATTCCCATCTGTGCCTTGACCGGGCCCATGATATTAACACCCTGAGGAAAAGCATTTACGTCAAAAGGCTTTTCAACCTTGTTCTTCATGACTTTGTTAACTCTTTTCCTGTAGATGATAAGGGCACGTAATTCAAGGAGTTTGTGCGGTATGAATTTCTTGATTTTCTCTTTAAGCAAAATTATATTACCTTTCCGATTCCGTCGGCGTAAAAGCCGCGTTTATGTCGTGTGCAAATCGCTTTTTTTAGAGCGATACGATTTTTTACAGAAGGTCGTCTCTTCCCTGTGCCTGGAGCGTTTCAACGATCTTCTTAACGCTCTGTGCTTTATCCTTGGGACAGACCATGATCGCATCCTTGGTCTCAACAATTACGAGATTGTCGATGTCAACTGCCGTTACGGTCTTTCCCGAAGAAAGAATGATCGAGTTCGTTGTATCAACGGCTACCACATCACCTTCAATGATATTTCCGTTTTCGTCCTTGCTTCTTAAAACGTCCATCATGTCGTAACTTCCGACATCATTCCATCCCATTTCACCGGGAATAACAAGAACGTCTCCGAGTGCTGCTGCCTTTTCCATGATCGCATAGTCAACGGAGATCTTACGGATGTTGGGATATACTTCTTCGATAACAGCTTTCTCGTTTTCAGTACCCATGGCATCACCGATCTTCTCAAGATCAGCATAGATGTCGGGGATGTATTCTTTGAATTTCTCAAGGATAACGCTTGCCTTCCATGCAAACATTCCGGAGTTCCATGCATACTCGCCCGAAGCCACATATTCTTTCGCAGTTGCTTCATCGGGTTTTTCCTTAAATTCGATAACCTTCTTTGCATCTCCCGCTTCGTTCTTGTCAAATCTTATATAACCGAATCCCGTTGATGCAAATGTGGGTGTAATTCCGATCGTAAGGAGTTTGCCTGTTTCGTCGGCTTCCTTTGCAGCTGCATTAAGGATCCTTACAAAACCTGCTTCATCCTTGATGTAGTGATCCGCGGGAGTGATCATCATTACGCCGTCGCCGTATTTTCTTACGATCTCCATTGCTGCATAGCCGATGCATGCTGCCGTATTTCTTGCCGAAGGCTCCGATAAGATATGATCCGCTTTTAATCTTTCCTTTGTAGCTTCAAGCATCGCGGGAACCTGCGATACATTGGTTACGATAAAGATGTTGCTCTTGTCGGCAACATATGCAAGTCTGTCGACAGCCTCGTTTACCATGAGATTGTTTCCCGTAAGATTAAGAAGCTGCTTGGGTGTTTTCTTTCTTGAAAGGGGCCAGAATCTTGTTCCGCCGCCGCCTGCCATAATTACTCCGTATACTTTCATATGTTTATCCTCCGTTTGGGTTTATTTCAAACTATATGTTTATTGTTGTATTAAACAGGGAATCATTAAGTATTACTTTTCTTTAATGTTCTCCTTAATAAAACCTGCGAAAGCCTCTGCTGCATGTTCGGGCGAATAATTGTCTTCCACATACTGCTTTGCCCTGCTTCCGAGTTCACGGTTTATATCTTCGTTAAGAAGCTTTCTTACTCCTTTTTCGAACTCTTCGTAGGTCTCAAATGTTTCTCCGGCTCCGCTTCGCTCGATGTGGCCCTTAAGCACTTCGCTCTTCGCATTGACCAGTGCGGGTTTGCCGCATCCCATGCCTTCAAGAAGCGTTATGGAGAAACTCTCGTATGCAGAAGGAACACAGATTGCAAATGAGCCTTTCATTGCCTTGAATTTATCTTCATCCGAAACAAATCCGAGATATTTGATATTCTCATCCTCGGGGATCGTCATGCTGCTCTTTCCCGTAAGAACAAGTCCTATTCTTTCTTCATTATCCTTGTTGTATCTGATCACATGATCCGTGAGCATCTTACAGCCCTTGTTCTCTTCGATTCGGCCGCAGAAGATGATGTATTTATCAGGAAACTTTTCGTCGTTTTTAAGAGTTTCCAAAGGAGTATCATCTGTTGTCGGAATCCTTATTCCCATTCCGTTGACGATTGAAGGAACCGCGGAGTTCTTAAACTGCATGTTGACGAACTTCTTCTCTTCTTCCGTAAGATATATGATGCCCTTCACATTGTTGAAAAGTTCCTTGTAGATTCCCATGTAAATCGGCTCTTCATTGTGCGCCGTCGGTACGAAGAACGCCTTGTCATACACTTCTCTTGCCCCGAAATATGTCGGGTAATACATGTATGTCACGAAAATAAAAGCATCATATTCGTCCTTATGTTCTTTAATGTATTCAACCAGATCGGGAGTATAAGGACCTCTCGCTTTAAGACGTTTCTCTTCCAGACCGGGTGAAGTGATACTGAAAACATTCATCAAAATCTGCAAAGAACGCTGCACAACTCTGTTTCTGTTTTTATCAGTTTTATAACGGCGCACCGTTACACCGTTTATTGTCTCGACGTCCTTGTCGTAATGATTTGCCCATGTTTTGAAATCCAAAGCCTTACTGGTTAAGACCTCAACTTCAAAGTCGTCTCTTTTAGCAAGCGCCTCGGCCGTCTCCCTGGTGTACGTCTCGGATCCGCCCAAAACTTCTTCGCCGTATCTTTGATTAATAAATGCAATTCTTTTCTTATCAGCCATTTTATTTACCGGAACAAACGTTTTCAAAAACGCGAATCACACCTTCTGCCGTATCCTCCCATGTCGGAGGAATGTAATCTTTGGTCTTTTCAACCAATGCCTTATATTCATCTTCGTTTTTAAGAAGATGAAGAACCGTATCACCGAGTTCCTTCCAGTCGTCTTTACCGAAATATACTGCTTTATCTCCCGCTACTTCGTGGTTGATCGGAGTATCGGAAGCGATTATGGGCACTCTTCTGACCATAGCCTCAATAAGCGGCAGTCCGAAGCCTTCCGCATAGCTTGAAAATGAGAGTGCATAAGCATGCCTGTAAAGATAATCGATCTCTTCATCATTTGCCGATTCGATACGCCACAATCCTTTTCGGTTATTGGGATTGTTTTCGATCCGGCTTATCAGATCCTCCATACCCTGTCCGACATATCCCGCAATGACTAAATTGATGTCATCCTTAAGCATATTCTCATAAGCATCAAGAAGAACCTTATGATTCTTTCTCGGTTCTATCGTGCCAACCATGATAAGATACTTTCCGGCTTCGGCAATTTCTTTTACGACATCGGAGACGTTTGTGGTTTCATTTTCGTCGCCGGCATTTGATGTGTCCTTTTTATTGGACAGGAATTTTTTAAACTCTCCTCCGAATGTAACAATGTCTATTTCGGGTGCGGTTGTTTTAAGACTCTCAGCCAGTGCTTCTATGGAATTCTTTGTCGTATTGGTTGAAACGAGAATTCTGTCCGAATAGTTGAGCACTGCACCTGTAAAGTCAACAAAATTTATTACATCGTCCATTCCGCAGAATTCAGGGAACTCGATCGGAATGATATCATGTATAAAAGGAACTATATTAACTCTCTTCTCTTTTAAAACAGGATAGAGAAAACTTCTTTTTACTCTTGTTTTCCATACCGTGTCCGAATCAAAGAATATGCTTCCTTCTTCAAACTCATCAAATGCTATAAGATCATTCGTTCTCAGTTTGTTTCTGTTTCCGGATTTTGTCGAACAGAATTCGGCAAACTTTGCGGAATCTATTATTCTGTATTTATCTTTCTTAACATCATATTCGACGGGAACAACTTCGATCTTCTCCTCTTTGGAAAATCTCTTTACAAGCTCCATTACCACTCTCGGAATGCCCGTAAATTTGGTTCCTATCATTATCATGGAAACATCAATGTATATTTTCATGAATAACCTTTCTTATTGCCGCAATACTCTTACGCGAAGAGTCTGCGGATCCTGTTCTGAAGTTTTACAGGCATTTTCTTTGCAATGCTTCTTAAAAACGTGGATGAGCTTACTGCAGATGCCATTCCGATAATGCTTCCCTTAAAGCCGGGTTTTACGGAATACGGGCATCCTTCGAATTCAACCTTCCTTATGGAATAAGCTCCCGAGTGGGCAATCTTTTTAAGTATCTCCTCTTTAGAGAAAGCTGAGTAATACTTTATCTCGTTTTCGTCGGGAAGTCTTTGGAAAACCGAAAGAAAAACCGCGAAGAGAAAATCTTCCCCTTCGAGTTTATCAAGGTTCTCGTAACGTATTTTCCTCGTCGAGTTTTTAACCGTGCTTAAAAAGGCTTCTTCGGAGCAGATTTTTGACTGGTTTTCTTCACTCAGTCTGTTCTTAACTTCTCCGAACAAGTCTTTATATATTCGCATTTTTTCGTTATCCGAATTGTTCATGTATCTTAGTTATCCTTCGATTGCCGAATTAAACAGGTTCGTAAGTTTATCGACAACGATGTCCCATCTGTAATATGTATCAACGTATTCGCGGCCGAGTCTGCCCATTTCACTTCTGACGTCCTCATGCTCAAGCATATAATTCAAGGCACCTTCAAACTCATAATAATTCTCGTAATAAAGTCCTGCGTTGCTCTTCCTGCAATGGCCTTTTAATACTTCACACTTACCATTTACGATTACGGGAGTCTCAACCTGGAAGGCTTCGAGAACCGATATCGAAAGGCTTTCGAAATGTGAAGGCAGAATGAGAGCCGATGCGTTCAGTACGCCTGCGAATTTATCTTCCTCACTCACGAATCCGAGATTGATGATGTCTTCGTGCTTGGGAATGTCCATAACGGCCTTGCCCATTAAAAGAAGCTTAAGGTCGTTTTTGTTTCTTTCTTTGTATTTGACGAAATATTTGAAAAGATCGTCGCAGCCCTTTGAAACATCGATTCTTCCGACATAGATAATGTAATTGCCGTACTTGTTTTTGAATGCTTCTTTGTCTTCGAGCGAAACTGCGGGCATGTCAATTCCGACTGCGGTAACACAGTTTCTTATTTCTTCGTTTTGGAAAGTTTTGTTTACGAATTCCTTTTCCTCATCGGTAAGGAAAACAATTGCCTTACACTTCTTAAAAACATCTTTATAGATGTCAAAATAAATGTAGGGTTCATCGTGTGCGGTCGGGATCAGAACCGATTTGTCAAACACCTCTCTGATTCCTCTGCATGTTGTATAGTAAAGATAAGTTACGAAAATGAAAAGATCGTAATTGTCTTTGTTTTCTTTGATGTATTCAACGATCTTGGGGCAGAAAGGGCCCTGTGCATCGATCCATTCAGACTCGTCTTTGATCGTTCTTTTAAACTGAGGATTTAATATCTCCTGCGTGATCTCGCCAAACTGCTGTGAATTTCTCTGTTTGTCATTTTCAAATCTTCTGACTGTTATTCCGTTGATCTCTTCAACGTCGGCGGGATATTTGTTCTCCCATGACACGTAATCCATAGCCTTTGTCGTGAGGATCTCAACTTCGAATTTTTCCTTAAGATGTTCGGCGATAAGTCTCGTGTAAAACTCGCTTCCGCCGACTACTTCAAGACCGTATCTTTGATTTATTAATGCTATGCGTTTCATATTATTCCTTCTTGCTGTCTTTTAATTCTTTTTCAAGCTTGTCGATTCTTTGGTTAAGTTTCCTTATTGCCTCATCCTGTTCGCCTATATATGCGGTGAGCTGATTTATCGTTCTTACCAGTGCAACATTCATTTCGTTCTGTTTTCTTACACGGGGAAGAATGGCAAAATTAAGGAGTTTGCCCAGTCCTCTTTTTAATACTTTTCCTTTTCCCGTGGGTTCGACATGCTCGGGAATATTCCAGGAGTTATTGATTATTCCTGCATTTTTCAAATATTCTTCTTTTGAAAAGCCCTGCTCTTCTTCTTTATCCAATCCGTTTTTTACAATGTTTTCGCGGATTTCATCCATGATCTTCTCAATATTGACTTCCATTTTTCATCCTCTGTCAGTTATTAGTATTATACACCGAATTGAACAGTTCTATGTATCGGTTTGTGCTGTGTTCAAGACTGTATTCGCTGAAAGTATAACTTTTCTTCTCCTGCTTTTCGGCTTCCCCGATGCGCTTAATCCACTCATCGACATCTGTCGGATCATCTACATAGTTAGCCTTTTGTCTTGTAACTTCTTCAAGGCTCGCACATTTGGTGGTAACTACTTTAGCCCCCTGCATCATTGCTTCGACGGGAGGCATTCCGAGGCCTTCGAATGTGCTCGCAAAAAGGAACAGACTGCAGTTTCTGTAAAGCGTATCCCTTTCCTCGTCAGACACAAAACCGGTATCAATTATAACATCTTTTACGCCTGCTTCTTCAACTTTACGGTCAAATTCTTCTTTGTTGCCGCCGACACCCGAAACGAGGAGTTTAACTTCTTTATCCGGATTTCCCTGCAGTTTGCTCATTACTTTGATAAGGGTATCAAGGTTCTTATGAGGAAGCATCGAGCTGACTGTGTAGTAATATCCGTCTTTTTCGACACCGTATTTGCCAAGGATCTCTTCGGTATTTTCATGAGCATCGTTTTGACTGTCTTTGTCGGATGCTGCTTCGTCATCATCCGTTACAATGATCGGGCTGTAGATGACGGAGATCTTGTCTTTGGCCGAAGGAAAATGTTCCGTTATATCGTCCTTACTGTAATTTGAACTGGTTACGATCTTTGCACTTGTTTCGCATGCTCTTTTCCATGATCTCTTAAAGAACATTATTCTGGCAGCAGAGAAATACTCAGGGAAATGCAGCGCCTGAAGATCGTAGATCATCGTTATATAAGGAATTCCTCCCTTTTCGGTACTTAAGCTCTTTGGCTTCGAGTACACGGGAATGAACATCATATCAACATTAAGGCTTCTCGCGAGCTTATCAAGATGCGAGTTCTCCCACGCGATCCTTTTGATCCTTTTCATGCTTTCAACATCGCAGATCTCGATGCGGATGTTGGAGTATCCTCTGTACTGAGTGAACGTATCGACGGTGTCTCGTCCCACGAAGAGAATGTATTCATTTTTATCATCATACATGCCGAATCCGTTGATGAGATTTCTGGTCGCGGACTCGGTTCCTCCACATATATTCGGGCGTACCCAGAGGAGGTCAATGCCAATCAACATTTTTTTATTCCTGTCAAATTCTTTTATAAAACCGGGGCTTAATATTCCAGCCACAACTGTGTCGGGAACAGATTGCGATATACGTGAACGTTATCCCATTCGACGTTTTCAATCTCTTCCACTTTTCCTTGTGCGAAAGGAAGTTCATGGAAAGATATGATATAATCAAAATCGCTGTATTCGCTGTAAGTCGTATTATAGTTCTTATAGATCGTCTGAAACTTCGTTGCGTTTAGATCAATGCATTCTCCGGCTGAATATGCCTCTTTTATCTGATCCTCGTTTATAACGCAGTACTCGGAGCGTACATATGTATCGATAAGCTTGTTTTCCACAAACGAAGCATCATCCACGATCAGGATATTACCTTTTACGCCGTCAAGGTATTCGTTAAGCCTCTCGGCATTTCTGACCTGCTCTTCGGATGCGGAATAATTGAATCTGAATTCTCTGACTGCAAGTACGGAATTGCTTAATTCAAAAACAATAAATGCGGCTATGAAATACGTCATGCACAGTTTTTTGTTTTTGGAGATCATCAAAAAGCATCCCAGTCCAAGATATGCCAGAATCGCAATCTTAAACAATATAAATCCGTTGTTGAATACAACCGCGCCTGTGCCATCCGTGATATCGGTAAAATGGAAATCAAATGCGTAATTGTAAATTCGAAGACTCGTAAAATCTGCAATCGTATATGGGATCCTGGCATCTGCCCTGCATATGAACAATGCTGCAAATACGGCTGTCAATGTGATCAGCATCCATTTGTGTCCGGGTTTTAGATCTTCTTTCTTATTCTCCAATGCACACAAGAATAAAACAAATGCAGGAATGACCAGAGGTGCATAATATCTCATATGCTGTCTCGGAATCGCTCTTCCTAAATCTTCGCGAACGGAAATGGTAAATCCGATCGTAACGATATTTATCGCTATACACAGAACCACCAGAATATACGATATCTTCTGGATATCGGAAAGATTCTTAAAAGAAATTCCCGGATAGACCAAAGTGAAGAACATGTATGCCAGGAGTAAAAAGATCACATGTACTCCGATCGCATAGAACATGTACTCCAGTTTGTAATGCGTTCCTATCTGCGATAAGCTCGTCTGATCGTACGAATTTCCCATGCTGTTAAATATGGTCAATTTTGCCAGCAGGAAACATGCTGTGAAGCATAATATAAAACCTGC
>CACZOG010000260.1 GCA_902782715.1 uncultured Lachnospiraceae bacterium
CTTAGCCTGCTGCTTATTTATTCTTATTAACGATTCTGCTTTCTGCCTTGCCTGTCTCGATGTCGATGTATCTAACGAATAATGAAACCTTGTTGTCTTCGTTAAGGGCATTCCATACTTCGTTTGTGAAAGCATCGATGTCTCCGGAAAGTCCTACCCAAGTGGGTTCGCCTTCGAATGAAGGAAGAGGATTTCCGTCGCCTTCGTATGTATGTATGAAGTGTCCTTCACCTGCAAAAGGATTCTCGTATGCGAATGTGAAGCGGTTGTGTGCGCCTTCACGTCCGTTATTGCTCTTAAGGATTGATAAAGCGTAGTTGTATCTGCCGTTTTCTACATGCATGATACCTGAGATTCTGGGAGTTAAGTTGGGAGCATCGGGCTCGTAGCAGCGTGAACGAAGGGACTGCTCGAATGTCATCTGCTTATCCATTCCTTCGTAGATAGTGTCTGTCTGATCTCCGTTCGTAACGATGGTCTTGTTACCGAGCACTCTTACGGGAGCGTAGATAATAAGGCTGGGATCTTCAAGCTTTGACTCATCAAAAGCCTGTGTTCTGATTCCGTTTCCATCCTCAACAAAAATACGGTTACGGCTGTTGGTACTTCTGCCCATGATAAAATATGCGGTTACCGCATACTTTCCGTCAGCACTCTTTCCGATCACTATACCTCTTCCGGGGTATGAATTGGTTTTTAAGATTTCAGCAAGATTCTTCATTTCCATACGCTTTCTCCTTTTATATTTTTAAATATTGTTTGCTTTTTATAAGTAACGAGGCAGTTTTAAACCCGCCTTGGATTACTATCATAATCTTTTAATATGAATAAAGTGTGTATTTTTATAACGAAAAAGATGTTTAAGTCTCACACTCAGGAAACATAGCCGTCGAGTCTGGCGAAATATTCCGAATGAGCCGTGATATATTCCTCGTTAAAATTACTGTCACCGCCCTGGTGAAGTGTTGAAATGTACGAGTGAGCCAGACTTGCGGTCTCGGGTTTAACTCTTGCAACTATGGCAACACCGATGTTTGAACAGATATCGGCAATCCTTTCAAGATTGGATAAAATATCAAGGAACACGATACCCGAGCGGACAGAACATGAACCCTCTCTTAAACGCTTGAGGTGATTGTCATGAAGCATATTGATTATATCATCCATTACTTCTTCCAAGGGCTCGATATGACGCGCTTCTTCAATGTCTCTTCTCTCAAATGCATTGACTGTATGGTTCACGATATTTTTTACAAGGTCAAATGCTACTTCCAGTTCATTCAATGCCTGCTCGGTAAAAGCAGTCTCATTATCGTAAAGTTCTTTAGCATCATCCGCAATATTGACCGCATGATCGCCAAGACGCTCGAATTCTTTTACAACCTTATGGTACTCGGTCATGATCCTTACGTGCAGATCTTCTTTGACATGGGGCGATAAGTCAATGAGGTAGGTATCGACACAATCCGTCAGGTGATCGATGTTTTCCTCTTCCTCGTTGATCTCATCATATTTTTTCTCATCGAATTCTTTTAACAGTTCAAATGCCTTAAATGTATTGTTTATGGAAGAATGAAGCATAACATCAAGGCAGTCGTAACATCCTCCGAATGCGATGGCCGGAGTATTAAAGAATACAGGGTTGAGTCCTGCGATCTTATCGTCGTATTTGCCTGCGGGCTTAACTTCGTCTTTAACAATTTTCTTACTTAAGTTACCGAAAACCTTCATAAAAGGAAGCAGCACAACGCAGCCTAAGTTGAATATCGAGTTGGTGTTTGCGATCGTACCGGGAGTCATGTTCGTATTCCACATTTTGTCAAGAAGACCCAGTTTGTGGATAACAAATACAACAACAATAACAAGAAGTGTTTTGCCCAGGTTGAACAGGATATTAACAATACCGACTCTTCTCGCATCGTTCTTTGCGCCGATGGAGCACACGATGGCAGTCGTTACGCAGTCGCCCAGATATATTCCGACGATGATGACATATACAACTTTAAAAGGAATCTCTCCCGCAGTGGAAAATGCCTGCAGGATACCAATCGAGGCTGACGAGGACTGAAGCGTGAAAGCCACGGCCGCTCCGACGATATAGCCGAGCACGGGGTTGTCTCCGAGACTCATAAAGAGCTTGTCGATGATCCCGCTTTCTTTTAAACCGCTTACCGAAGCCGTCATATTAAGAAGGCCGGTAAAAAGAATACCGAAGCCGACGGCGATATTTCCGATATTATCGGATTTTTTGAATTTGAAAAACATTATTAAAGTCACACCCAGAACAAGAGCTAAAGGTGCAAGTGTAGACGGCTGGAAAAATCTTAAAACGAATGAAGCATCGCCTTGGACATCGAGGAGTCTGATGATCTGACCTGTAACAGTAGTACCTACGTTGGCTCCGACGATGATACCGAATGACTGATTTAAGGAAATAATACCTGCGGCAACCAGACCGGAGGTGATTACTATCGTAGCTGTAGAAGATTGAATAACAGCAGTAACCAACACTCCGAGCAGAAAAGCCTTAATCGGATTGTCGGTAACTTTGCTCATTATAACTTTCAGTGTTCCGGACTGGCCTTCCTTAAGGCTGTTGCCCATAAGTTTCATCCCGTAAAGGAACAAAGCCAATCCACCCAGAAGCGAAATTACATTAAAAACGTACATTTCATTTCACCTTTGCAACATTTCTCACAATTAAACAGTTTACTATAGTTTGCATATAAAAGGAAGTGAATTTTAATGTATATAAGGAAGTTTTTGTGATATAATTCTTCGAGAGAGTCAACAAAATGGATAAAAAAAGCAAAAATCTGAAAATCTATATATTGTCATTTGTCGGTCTGGCCGTGCTGCTCGGGCTTCAGTTCGTGCTCCATCGCGCCACTCCCTTTATGAAGGACGATCTCTGGTATTCGACCAATCTTTCGAACGGCGGTTCCATCTCATCCCCCATGGACATCATCGAAAGCCAGGTATGGCACTATTTTAACTGGGGCGGACGCATTATAAACCATGCTCTCCTTCAGGTCATACTCAGTCTCGGTGAATTCGGTGCGGATATAATGAACATACTCGCCACCATCGTCCTCGGTCTTATGATCTGCCTTGTCGCAAAAGTAAAAAATCCCTTATATTATCTGCTTGCCGAAGCTATGATAGTTTCTTTTAACGCAAGCATTCATTTTTCCATGTGCTGGGAATCGGGAAGCGCCAATTATCTTTATTCATCTTCCTGGATCCTTCTGTATATTTACGTGATCCTCAGGAGCCTTAATCCGGATAAAAAGAAATTAAAAGGAATCGAGATCTGGATCGTTCCTCTTTCTCTGGCAGCCGGATGGAGTACCGAGAACATGGGGCCTTCCTGCTTCGTGCTTACCGCTTTTGCAATTGCGTGGGGACTTATTAAGAATAAAAAGGCAGAGGCTTATCTTATCGAAGGGGCAGTCTGTTCCGCTCTCGGAAGTGCCCTTTTGATCCTTGCCCCGGGCAATTTCGTAAGAAACGAGTTCGTCGAGAAGGTTCCTCTTAGAAATCTCATCGAGAACAGGTTTAATAATTTTCTCGAGTCGTCCTGCGGATTTCTTTTCCCGACACTGTTATTTGCGATAATTCTTTTCACGCTGCAGATGGTTTTATTCTTCAAAAGAAAAAGATCAGTGAATGCAGCAGATAACTTAAGCGCAGGCAGTCAGGGAGAAAAAGACATCGCCGAAGTCCAAGCAGGAAGCTTTCCGATCGAGGATATTGCTTTATTCGGCATCGGAATCGTTGCCCAGTGCGCAATGATCCTCTCACCCACATATCCGCAGCGCGCTTCGTTCGGAATCATGTGCGTTCTGATCGCATATATCATTTCCGTTCTATCGAAAATCACTAAAGAGAATGCCAGGGCAAACA
This sequence comes from uncultured Lachnospiraceae bacterium, assembly GCA_902782715.1. Classification (GTDB taxonomy): domain Bacteria; phylum Bacillota; class Clostridia; order Lachnospirales; family Lachnospiraceae; genus UBA3766. Next base: position 3,907 of record CACZOG010000260.1, read on the forward strand.
TCGCCCTGATCATTATGGGCGTCTCGATTTACATACATGCTTTAATTACGGTTTGCAAGGATCTTGTTTTTCCGTACTTTTAACTTTGAAAGATAAATGCAGGACGAATGTCCGAAAGGCCGATCGTTGAAAATATGACAGACAAAAAGAAATCAACAACCGAATACATTAACATTGCAGTGTCGGCAGTCTTAACATTTCTGCTTCTTTCTTTGTATATTTACGAAAAAAGAAGCTTATCTCATTTTGCCGTAATTATCGTACTGACACTGCTTATTTCAGTTTTTACAAAATCTTTTAGAAGCGAATCCGTATTCAGAACCGTTGCCGCGGAACTCGCTTTTCTTCCATACATATCATTTCGCATCGATATGGGCAGAAATGTTTTTGATTTCACGGGAATCAAAGCCTTTTACCAGGTGTGCATAATGTACTCGGTTCTTTTAAGAATTTATGTTCCACTTGGGGCTATAATCCTTCTGATAATATTTATGCAAAAAGAAACGGAATTCAATCTCAAAAAGTGCAGGAAATACATTCCGTTAGCACTAATTTTGCCGGTGTTGTTTGTAACCGGCGTAGTTTTAAATCCCTTGGCGGATATTTGTCTCTTCGCATTCACTGTGATCATTATCGCAATTCTTAAAGATATTTCGGAATCATACATTTACGAAAATAATGAATCATTGCTTATCAATTTGCCTTTTTATTTTCTGGCGCTTACGGCAATCTTTCAAATAAGATGAGAAAAATGTTAATTCAGATAATAGGGGACTTAAGCAGTCATGGCCGGACAGCGAATAAAAGCAAATAAAAAATTTATGGTGTTATCTGCAATCGGAATATTTATGGTTGCGGACCATCATACCTTTACGGCACTAAACCTCTTCGGCGATTTTATACCATATAATTCTTTTTTCATGCCGATGTTTGTGTTTATTTCCGGATATTTTAACAAAGTGGATCCGGATACAGCTTTACTACCGTACACCCGAAAGAAAATCAAATCACTTCTCTTGCCTTATGTGATCATAAGCGCTTTGGTTCTAATTATTCAGTTACTGATGAATCTGTTTAAAACAGGAACCTTTGAGCCTCTTCCTTCCGGATATCTTTTGTATATGCTTGAACGCATAGTAACATCGGGGTCGCCATTTGCACTTGTTACACCGATGTGGTTTGTAATAACGCTTTTCGCGCTTCTTTTAGTATATGCATTTCTAAAAAAACTCCTTGGCAGAATCTGGAACAGTTATGTAATGTTTGCGGTATTCTGTGCACTTCATCTGGCTACGGTTTATCTGGCAAAAATGTTTGCCTCTGAATCAATTCACTGGTTTTTGCTTCCTCTTAAAGTTTTATTTTTCCTTCCGTTTCTGGAACTTGGAATTATATACAGAGACCGACTTGAGAAAAAACATTCCAAGTTAGAGGGAGGATGGAAAATCGTTATTCTTGCGGTACTCCTTGTTATCAACATGATTCGTACTATGTATTTACCGATGGCCTACGATGTGGCATTTGATTCGATAGATGAACTTGCCGGATTTACAAGTCCGTTTATTATTACGCCTTTGATTTCTTCCGTAGTAGGAATTGCGTTTTGGCTGACAATTGCGGATTTGATTGAAAGTCCGGTTGCCAAAAGCAAATTCATAAACTTCATGTCCTGCAACACATTCTGGATAATGGGGCTTCATATCACATTTTACAACATCTTTAACTGCATTCTGATGCTGATTTGTAAAGTAATTTCACCACTGCCTTTTTTCAGTGTGGAGACTTTTCAGGAAACAGAGTGGTATTTCTGGGAAATCAGTCCCAATATCAAACTGGCATATTTGATCATTGGGATTTTGGGACCGTTAGGATGTAAATGGATTTATGATTCCCTTTGCGGATTGATAAAAAAAAGAAATCGTAACACAGAAAAGAATGAATAGTAACAAAAACAAAGCAATAAGAATAATCACCATAATAACCATACTGACAGTCGCCGTAATCTGGGGACATTCCGTAATGCCGAGGGGCGCCTCGACACAGGAGAGCGTCTTCTTTAAGGATATGGTCGATGATCTCCTTCATGCGATGAGCGGAAATACTCTGCTTGAGATATCCGAGGCACTGCTTCGTAAAAGTGCGCATTTTATCGAATATGCCGTTCTCGGATCCGAGCTCTCGCTTTTATTCGTTCTGTACGGATTAAAAAAGGATGAAACAAGAAATGTGAAAACAATATTCATCGGACATATCATGCAGCTCTTCATCGTTTCGGTTTTAGTTGCCATGATCGATGAGACAATTCAGTATTTCTCCGGAAGATACAGCAGTCTGTTCGATGTCTGGCTGGATCTGACAGGTGTTACTTTTGCGGCAATTGTTTTCTTTATCATAGTTTCGATCAAAGCGAAAAAGCGCCAAAATCAGCCTGAAACAAAACGCCGGTAACGATAGGAAATCGAAAATACGGAAATACACAAAAAAACAGGAAAATGATCAATATTCAAATTTAATAGAAATATATCAGAATAAAAGGTATAATAATATTCGGTCTTTATTTAATCAATTGAAAAGAGATAAGCATTATGGAAAAGAATTCTAAAATATATGTTGCGGGCCATCGCGGAATGGTCGGCTCGGCAATCGTAAGAGAACTTAAAAAACAGGGATACAACAATATAATCACCCGTACCCATGCAGAACTTGATCTTTGCAGGCAGGAAGCGGTCGAGAAATTCTTTGCAGAGGAAAAACCTGAATATGTTTTCCTTGCAGCTGCCAAAGTCGGCGGAATCGAAGCAAATCAAAGCGCTCTTGCGGACTTTATGTATTACAACATGACTCTTGAAATGAACGTAATTCATTCAGCATGGCAGAACGGATGCAAGAAACTGGAATTCTTAGGTTCTTCATGTATTTATCCCCGTCTCGCTCCTCAGCCCATGTCAGAGGACTGTCTTTTGACATCAGAGCTCGAGAAAACAAATGAAGCATATGCTCTCGCCAAAATTTCGGGACTTAAATACTGTGAGTTCTTAAACAAACAGTACGGTACTGATTACATATCCGTAATGCCTACAAATCTTTACGGTCCCAATGACAATTATCATCCCACACATTCGCATGTTCTTCCCGCACTTATAAGACGTTTCCACGAAGCAAAGGAAGCCGGCTTAAAGAGTGTTACATGCTGGGGCGACGGTTCACCGCTTCGTGAATTCTTATACGTAGACGATCTCGCAAATCTATGTGTATTTCTTATGAATAATTATTCGGGCAATGAAACTGTGAATGCAGGTACCGGCAAAGAATTAACCATCAAAGAATTAACAACTCTCGTAGCCAAAATCGTTGGTTATGAAGGTGAAATTCTCTGGGACCCTTCAAAGCCAAACGGCACTCCGAGAAAGCTTCTTGATGTTTCAAAAGCAAAAGAACTCGGCTGGACATATACCACAGAGCTTGAGGACGGAATCAGACTCACATACGAAGATTTCCTCAATAATCCGATGAGAGCGGAAAGATAGTTTATAAAAAAACAGGCGGAGCAAATGCTCCGCCTTTTCTTTTTGATCAAAAGTCTGTCAAATGGTTATTAATATGCTTCATACTGGGTTTCTTCCCAATATACACTATGCCCGTCATCATCAATGCGTTTTGTTTCATTACCGTATTGATCGTATTCATATGTAGTTAAATAATGTGCACCGGATTCATAGTCAAACGTTTCGACTTTAGTACAATCATTTCGATCATTATATTCATAGATATCCTTTCTTACGATCGTATTATCAGGAGCATAAACCGTAAATTCTGTATTATTTCCTCTGGCATCATACTTTCTTACAGCATACCGCGTCACATTTCCTTTGCCGTCATATACCGTTTCTTTGGTATTTCTTCCTTTGGCATCATATTCATAAACTGTGCAATTGTCCAGTTTTCCCTCTAGATATACGGAATTCTTTATATGGTTACCGTTTTCGTCATATTCGTCTATAAACTTATTGTATTCCTTTCCGTTTTCATCATAATCAATAAAAGTAGTTGATTTAGTGTCACCGGATATATAAGGAGTTTTATTGTAATACTCAAAATAAGAAGCGTTTATAAGCTTTCCGTCATATCTGTACTGTTCAGCACTTAATGATTTGTAATTGGAATCATACTTATAATATGTAGTACTCCACAAAGAATTGTCACTTTCATATACGTAGTACTTCTCAGTAATAGGGCCTGTGATAGTAGCACCGTTCGGATCAATATATGTGGCAATTATATTTTCATACATATAAGTCTGAGTAACAGTCTGCCATTCATCCGAATAAAAATAAACAGCCTGATAACGCTCATCCGCACTGGTTACGGTTCTGGAATAAGTCTGCCAGTTCTGCTCTCCGCTATAATCATCAAAACTCGTATATACGCTTTTGATTTCCGTTCCTTCGGCATTTTCAACTTCTTCTTCATATACTTCGTACGCTCTGAAATTGCCTTCAGAATCATATCTTTTCTGAATTGTCGGAAACGTATCATTTCCATCCTTATAGTAATATTCGGAATAACCTCCGCTGCTGTAGGTCTTTTTAACCGGTCTGAAATGTGTCGCCGGCTTACGACTTCCTATATCCGTAGGTGTATATGTACCTCTGTTGATTCCGTAATCGGCACATATGTTTCCAAATTCTTCGGACATTACGAACTGTGCAAAAACTTCATCTCTGGAAAATCCGGCATCAAGAGCATTCATCCAGTTTTCAAGCCCGCCCGCATCATACTGTCTTCCCATTAAAGCCAGATAAAGGTTCTTAACATATGCTTCGTCACTAAGATTAAGAGCAACATATTCATTGCTGAAAATAAACTCATGCGCAATCTCGGCACCTGTATGCTGACCGGTTAAAAGAGAAGAAACCCAGTTTATTTGTCCGTTCTGATCGCCGATTCTGCTTAAACAAATATCATATAATCTTGCAACAAATAAATTTACTTTATTAAGCTGAATACGGTCATAATTCGAATCGAAATATCCTGCTGTAATTCCGCAATTATAACAGAGTTCAAAAAATTCGTAGGAATTGGCCACACCGCCGAATACCTGTTCTCTGGTATAACCCTGTGCAATTAATCCCATCCAATGTTCCATTCCTTCCGGTTCCGGATCGCGGCCCAAAAAGATATGATACATATCTGTTACAAACTCTTCATCCGTTTTGTTTTTTGATGAGTATTCGTCACCGAAAACAAAGCAGTATTCCACATCGGATCCGCATCTGATATGATTGGATATGTCGTTCCTCCAGTTCTCAAGACCTGCAGGATCCGGTTCACGTCCAAAAGCAACGTCATAACAACGGTAAATAAATCCGTCAATTCCCTCATGCGCCTCAACTTTCAGCGCCGGAAAATTGATAACCGACAACAACATAATGAGTGATAAAATAATGCTCATTATACCAAGATGCTTTTTCTTTTTTTGATACATTTGTCCCCTCCTTTTACGTATCATTACAGATTACTGCTGCTCCATATATATCATGTCTGTATAAAGACCTGATTTTATTTTTTTATTATTTCTATCCTTTCTATTCTCACTATTGTTCCTTCGTCACAGACAACACGATATTCCAGCGTATGTCCTTCATCCAGCTGAATTCCGCTTATGGTAACGTTTTCTTTGTCTTCTTCCAGCTTTACATTTCCCAAAGGAATTGTTCCCTTGTCAATGGCTATATCAAAATACGAATTGTTTTCTCCTTCCTTTTCGTCAAGGATTTGATAATACAGCACGAAATCATAGTTTCCGCTCTTTGTGGAACAGTTCGGGCCCCACATAACATATCCGCCTTCACCGTTTGAAACAAAATCGTTGTCTTCGAATTCACCTTCTGCAACATGCATTCCGATCGAACCCGGATAGTCAACACTTATAATGCCTGTCAAACCTGAAGCCATATCAATGGGATTGTAATCACATTTATAGACATCCACCATATTCAGTTCACTGATTAAGGTGTACTGATTAATTACATTTTCAGGTACATAATCCGCACCCTTTTGAACAATAAGAAGTGTTCCTCCCGAATAATCACTGTTGTCTTCATAATAACGGTAATCTCCCCAGTGATAATATCCGCCCGATGTCTTTATAACTTTGTATACATGATTCATGTCATATACTCTTAACGCTCTTCCGAGAGTAACCAGATCGTCTCCCCAGACATATACCAGGTCCCCGTCTTCAGAATCGGCAATTGTCTTAATATCCTGCATCTGCCACGAATCGTTAGTTGTTTTGATATAGTTCCTGTTTGATATGAAATCATTTCCAAACAAAGCCACAAGAAGTCCCGCTATAACTGCCAGTGAAAAAAGTTTTGTTCTGTCCAGACTGTTTAAAAAAACTGCCATCACGATAATTATTATCATAAAAGTCGTAACAAGATATCTTTCTTCAAACAGTTCCGATCCGTATCCCGCGTTAAAGAAGCTGTACATCAGAAAATTAACAGCAACAACATTTACACAAAAAAGCAGTACACCGTCTTTTTTTAATACATCCTGCTTCATTGTTTTTACTGCAAATCCGATACTTATTAATGCTATCATGAAAATGATGATGGGAAAAACGTAGAACACGCCTTCTTTAGACATTATCTCTACTTCAGAGTTTGAAACCGGCAATACTCCGAACAGCTTCATGAATCCCTGAAAAACCGCAACCGTATTCGTCCATATTTTTTCAATTGATGTCCACGTTCTGGAATCATCATACGATTTAATATGAAAAGCAAACTTTGCCAGAAGTTTTCCAAACACAACGCAGAAACTGCAAAAAACACCATAAAGGGTTTCTTTTTTTACCAGACGTTTGATGTTGTTTTCTATAAAAACCAATTCAAATTCATAAATAAGATACGGCAGGAGAATAACAGCAATTATAAAAACTCCGCTTGAAATTCCGGCAAGCACGCATAACAAAAGAGCTGCATATCCCGAAAAACTGTATTTGTTTTTCTTTTTTATATAAATCAGTTCCTTAACTATAAGCAAAGCAATCAAAACTCTGACGCTGTAAAATGCCGGTCCCGAAAGCACAACATTAAAATAGCCCAGTTCGTTAACAACATTAAAACCGTTTGTTAAAAACGGACAGATAATCAGGTTATATGCCGCCAGCCTGTATGCCCTGTCAATATCCAGCAAAACAAGTATTCTTCGCATTGCAAATATAATTAAGACTACCACAATCATATTTGCTATTCCGTACGAAAACAAAAGTTTACCGGTAATCGCATAGATAATCGTTGCAATAACGAGTGAACTGTCAAGGAATATATTCGTCTGGTCAACCCATTGGATACTGGAAAAAGATTTCTCTTTCCAAATCAGAGCAGCTTTAAGATATGACCAGGAAGAATCAAATCCCATATGATTTCCCAGACATCTCAGATTAAAATACAGAATAACCAAAAACTGAATTGCAAACAGTACTGCAAAGGAGATTTCTATCCAGTTAACCTTTCTGTTTTTTTGATTATCCGGTTTTTCACAACTTTTAGTCATTCCATACTCCTATTCCCATTTCCAGGGATTAATACTATCACCCTTTACAATAAAAGCATTTTGAGCTATTTCCGCCATATTTCTATCCGACAAAGAATCCGAATAAAAGCCGTTTACATTCTCATCCGGATACTCCAATCTGAATCTTTTAACCTTCTCTTCCCCATAGCAATTCGGACTTCTGAAACTGCCGGATTTAATATCAACATCTGTTGCTATAAGTCTTTTTATTCCAACTCTTTTGCATATTTCTTCGAGTAAAAACAAAGGAGATGCAGATATAACAAGATCGTCCTCTTTCTGCTGTTTTACATACCATTCTTTTATTTTATTCTGATTTTTATCCCAAAAAATGCATACACTTTTTTCGGCATCCGGTAACATCTTCAGAAAACTGAAAAATGCCTCTTTAAATTTGACCTTTTCCACTATTTTCAGCTTATATAAAAATGCCATCCAAAACTGATAAGGAAGCAGCAGTACAATCCCGGGACAGTGTTTTAAACAGAACAGCCAGAAATCTATGCTGCTGTCGCCACGATATATTGTATTGTCAAAGTCATATACATTCACGCTCTGTTCTCCTAGATAATATATACAAGCAGGAATACGCACAACGCATACAATAATACCAATCCAATCAAGACTTTATCCCTGAAGATTACTTCAACGGGATCACCATCCGAATTACCTTCAACATCCAGACTGTATTTCATAAGCAGAATCACAAAAGCGGGAACTGTCCAAATCATTCTCGGGTTAGGCATTTCAATTGACCACAGCGCATAAAAAACATTTACCAGCGCTATGCAGACATACATGTTTTTATCAAGAAAAGCCTCATTATAATATTTCAAAACTTCACGGGTATCCGTTTGGGTTTTCAGTTCATTTCTTCTTTTTCCAAGTCCCATATACAAGCTGCCCGTAACTATTACCAGATACAGCCACTTGGAAATAGGAACACCTGTTACCGCTCCGCCATAGAAAACTCTGATGACAAAGCCCGATGCAAGCAAAACAACATCGATAATGGGCTTATTCTTAAGTCCCATGCTGTAAAAGATATTTATAAGCAAATAAACAATCAGGCAGACAAGCGCCATATAATTGTGTATGAAGAACGAGCAAAGAAGCGTTAATGCAAGCAACACGACAGCTATGACTACAGCCGTTGTGATACTTATTGCACCGCTTGCCAGTGGTCTGTTTTTCTTTGTTTCATGCTTTCTGTCTTTTTCAATGTCTTTAATATCGTTAATTATATATACGACTGATGAGAGAGTCGAAAATGCGATAAATCCAAGGATTGCATTTATGATTCTTTCTTTTTCAAAAAAAACTCCTCCAAAAAACATCGGAAGAAATACCAGGCAATTCTTTACATAATGTTTTACCCTTATCAGTTTAAAAAAGTTTTTCATACAAACACTCAACCCTTAATTGTTATTGTTCTTCCCCTGAATGGAACCCGTTCCGCCTTCAACAACACCTTCATGCTTAAAAACGGCACCTATTGTTCCGAAGAAACATTTAAGGTCAAAACCGAGGGACATTTTTTCCACATATTCTCCATCGAATTTTGCCTTGACCGGAATCTCAAGTTCATCGCGTCCGTTTATCTGCGCCCATCCCGTGAGTCCGGGAAGTACATCATTTGCGCCGTATTTATCTCTCTCTTCAATTAAGTCATACTGATTCCAAAGTGCGGGTCTCGGACCGATAATGCTCATCTGTCCGGCTAAAATGTTAAAAAGCTGGGGCAGTTCATCCAGACTGAATTTGCGGATAAACTTTCCACTCTTTAAAATATACTGTTCGGGATTCTTAAGAAGATGTGTCGGAGTATCGTGAGGCGTATCCATCTTCATGCTTCTGAATTTAATGAGCATAAAATGTTTCTTGTGAATACCCACTCTCTTTTGCCTGAAAAATGCGGGTCCGGGATCTTCAATCTTAATGATTATCGCAATAATAAGCATCGGAATCCCAAGAAGAATGATTCCGTTGAGAGAAAGGATTATATCGATTATTCTTTTAATAACATTTTTATACATTATTTTTCCCGATTAACAGATTTTAACCCACAACATTTTATTATACGTGAACAAAAACCCATTGACAAGATATGCTTTCTTTAACGCATATTGTCCAGAATGATTGATTTTCTCGTACTTACATAGGCTGTATCTGCCGCCTTTATTCCCTCAAGTCTGTAAGGAATTCCGAGTGCTTCGTACTTCTTCGCTCCCATGGTGTGATACGGCAGTACATCAAGTGCTTCCACTGTTTTAAGTTCTGATAAGAATCTTCCGTAACGAACCAGTTCATCATCCGAATCCGTAACTCCCGGAACACAGACGAATCGAACCCACATCCTCTTTCCTTTGTCGGAAAGATATTTGGCGAATGCGAGAATACCGTCGTTAAAATGGCCTGTCAGTTCTTTATGTCTTTCTCTGTCAACCTGTTTAATGTCAAGCATTACAAGATCTGTAACTTCGAATAATCTGTCTATTCGGGCAATCTTGTCCTCTGTGTTAATACGCTTTAAATCATTCCCGGAAGCATTTCCAAGGTCACTGCTTTCATCAGATGAAAACGGAAACATAATCCCCGAAGTATCAAGACAGGTATGCACTCCCTCATTATGAAATCTTGTAAAAAGAGCCGTTAGGAATTCAAGCTGCAGCATCGGCTCGCCGCCTGATGCAGTGATGCCTCCTTTTTGATAAAAAGCGCGGTTGCGATTGAACTTTTCAAACAGTTCATCCACGCTCATTTCTGTCCCGCCATTTACATCCCATGTGTCGGGATTGTGGCAGTACGCGCATCGCATCGGACAGCCCTGAAAGAAAACAACAAAACGCACACCCGGACCGTCCACGGCGCCGAATGTTTCAATTGAGTGTATTCTTCCTTTTATCTGTTCCTGGGACATTATTATTTCCTGAATCTATAATATCTTGGTGCCGGGCACCTTTTATCTTCTTCGAATATAGTATCTGTAATAGTCTTCTTCTGCCACTTCATCCGCTTGGTATTCATTCTCTATCCAGTCAAGGAAGTGATCGTAATCCTTCATTCTGTAATCGTTTCCGAACCATACGGCCACAGCAATCACATCGGGGTATTTATCGGGATTTTCAGCCCAGTATTTCTCAAGCGAATCCACATAATAGGTGGGCGTTGAAATAGTTGTGTAACTTGCGATATCCACATCTTTGTTGAAATAATAAACCGATGTAATATCCCAGACCAGCACGCTGTCTCCGTCCTGAATATGTTTATCCCAGTCATCCTGTGCTTTCTCGTTAATATAGCCCGTCATGTACTCGGTAATGATTCCCTTTGCCGCACCCTTATGAATAAGTTTGTTGGCACTTAAAATATTCCAGTTGTATCCGTCGTTTGACGAATATGTAAAACCTTTGAAAAAGTTATTGGAAAGCGCAACCGCAAGAATGGTAATCACCGCAAGTTTTCTTAGCTTCTCACTCTTTTTGTCAGCATGTAAAAAGATTGCCAGAAGTGAAATTACCACACCTGAAATACAATAAGGAATCGATGTAAAAATAGTCAGGTTTGTGAGTGCAATAACCGATACAAATCCGAGCAGATTTATGATTACAAATCTTAAAAGAAGTCTGCCAGTTTCCTCTTTTCTATGCTTAATCAAAACTGCAACAGCCAATATGATAATCCAGAAATAATATGCAAGTTCATAACTGTACATGTATTCGAAAATTCTGAAGATGCTGAAGAAAATCTGTGCGAATGAACCGAGTATAACTGCTGTCATCAAAACCGTTTCAAATGTCGGTTTTGTTTTCACTTCAATTGCATCATTATTGTTTTGAATGTTTTCATTTGTTTCAGTATTTTCGCCTGTTTTTCTTTTTTGAAATTCATTTGAAATAACACAGATTATCAAAGATACAACTGCGGCAATCGCAGAAATAATCACGAATGCAACTCCGCTTACAAACATTAAAGCACCCTTGCTCATCTCTTCGTAATCGTGAGAGCCGCACGCTTTTAACGCCTCTTTTACATTCATTAAAAATACATCCGGAGTCATATATGATAAAAGATATCCGAGATATGCAAGTCCGAGTACCAAAATAACAACAGGATAAATAACAAGGACCGCCTTGGGATTCTTTTTTCTGTCGATTATAAGGAACGCATAGATAAAAGGAATAATGATTATGCTTGTCGGATATGACAGCATAAGTCCAAATGAGCAGAAAGCCAGAAATACGCTCAAAAAAATGATTTTATTTTTTGATTTTTTTGAATACGATTCGCCATGATTATCATCCGCCGCTGAAGTGCTGCGGGAGAGATAATTGATTCTTATAAGTGATATGACAATGAGCGTGATAAACCACGCCATCATTATTGAAAATTCAGGGATTACTCCGTCTTTCGGAAGAATTCCGAAATAGACCAGTCCGAGTATAAAAGATATGTTTTTCGGAGCATATAATTTTATGGTTTTGTAAAGGCTGACTGCAATAGCGGCGTGAATTAAAGTGCCGATAATTTTACACCATAAAACAAGATATGTCGTGCCGCCCGTAACCTTGATGAAAACCCATTCTATAAGAGATAAAAGGAAAGCGGATGTCTGATGCGGATCCCAAACCTGTGTAAGAAGTTTATCGCCGATAAGAAGTCTGTAAGACATTGTCAAAGCGTATTCTTCGTCTCTTTGCAAGCCCACGAAAATACACTTAATCGCAGCAAGAATGCTTCCTGCAGCGACAACAATCAGGGCAACTTTGACAAATGTCTCAAACCCATCTTTTTTATTCTGTTTAACCACCATATCTTCGTTCATGAGCGTTTCCGTGTCATTGTTCAAACACGTACAATCTGAGATTATCCCGGATCATAACAAAGTGTTCATCGTAATAGTTTTTGTCTTTAATATATCTATCATACTCCTCATTTGTCACAATTACAAAATAAGGATTTTTCGGTGAAGTATTTTCATGCGTTTTGACCTGAAGCCATTGTGCGGGGACAATTTTCCTGCCATCGTTTGGAAAAATTGTATCCGAGGATGTCATGTCACGTCTGTTTGCATCACTTTCAAGAATCCAGACATTTATTTCGCCGTCAGTCATTTCCGTCAAAAGATTCGCATTCCAGAAAGATGCATAGCCTTCATTTAAATCATTCGAAACAAGATAATCCGCAACCGCCGAATATCTCTCAAAGGTGTTATCGGGAACGGTATAGGAAGCATAATTCCCAATGCATAAAACCGATGCGACAAAAGCGGCAATCAACAGTCCGAATCGCCACTTTCTTCCTATAATCGCACATGCAGCGGGAACAATAAATGCAAGAATATGTATATTGTATCTTGCCTGATAATCCATTGTTGTGAACTGATAAAGCATAAGAAAAACAAGAAGCTGAAACGCTGTGTAAAGAATTACGATTTTCAACCCGGTATAATCATCTTTACTGTCTTTTGTTTTTTGGTTCATTCCGGAGATTTCTTTTATGACAACATACAAAAATCCCAAAGCAAACGCCACCCACAGAATACCTGCGAACAGGCATCCGAAAATACACTGATAATCACTGAATCCGCCTTTGGCACCGCAATTCTTAACAAGGTCAAAAACCGGATTTCTTAATTTATCCAATGAGAAAAATGAAGGAGCGACATGTGAATAGGTTGAATAAACAAAAGCACCCGATGCTTTTAAAATAAGATTAATTCCAAAACCGATTCCAACCGAAAACAGATTGAAAACCGTGATCATGAAAAAAAAGAAATGCTTTCTTATCATGCAAAATCCGCACATAAGAAGAGGAATATACTGCATGATAATCATTCTCGGTCCGCCGAGTCCCGAAAGAAACGAAATAACAAGCGTCAGCGACAGAAGTATTACCCTTCTGCCTTTCTTTTCGGAGGGTGTTGCAATAATATCGAGAAGAAGAGCCATTTCCACAAAAGCCGCCGCAACCTGAGGAGCATAATACATTCCCGTAAGAAGCATGTTCTGCCACTCAAAAGAAAAAGGCAGAAGCATTATTGCACAGCAAATCGGAGCAATCCATCTTCCGTCTTTAATAAGTCTGCTGCAAAAATAATAAATGCCGGCAGAAAACAGTATGTACATTAATACGCTTCCGAGTATTCTGACGGTGTCCCATTTATCGGACACATAAAAGAAAAGCGAATAAATCGGGGCAATGGCGATCACCCTGAGTTCTGTAGAATAAAACCAGTTTGGGGTGATCCATTTATGTTCATCCCTGAGAAGTTTTGCAAGGATCATTTCACTTGACAAATCAGCGTTCGGATGAAGGTATATATTCCTTGCCAGGAAGAAAACATCACAAAAGAAAACCGTTGCAAACGCTATACAACCTACAACAAAAAACCAATCAAATTTTTTTCCGGTATTTTGTTTTTCAGTTACTTGATTTTCTTTCAATACTCTCTTCCCGCCGGCATTAAAAATAATATTTTTAGAGTGACTCGTGGAACGTTCTTGAAATTACATCCATCTGCTGTTCTTTGGTAAGCTTGATAAAGTTTACGGCATAACCGGAAACACGAATTGTAAGCTGAGGATACTTCTCGGGATTCTCCATTGCATCAAGCAGAGTCTCACGATTAAGAACGTTAACATTCAGGTGATGTCCGCCCTTGGTTGCATAACCGTCGATTAAAGAAATGAGGTTCTCAATCTGTGCATCGCTTGCATCGGGTGCAACATAAACTTTATCAACGTCTTCATTGATACAGTCATCACCTGCAACTTTATTAACTGTCTCAGACAATGTTGAAGCTGTGTCTACAGGTACCGCATTGGCTGCAATACCTGCTCCGTCAAGTTTAACAAAGTTCTCATCGCTCTTGCCCAAAGCGGAAGGAATAATCGAGAATGTATTTGATATACCATCCTGTGCATCTTTGAAAGGAAGCTTGGCAACCGAAGCAAGGGATGCAACGGCACCGGATGAATCTCTTCCGTACATGGGATTTGCACCGGGTGCGAAAGGAGCGCCCTTGGGACGTCCGTCGGGTGTTGCACCGGTATTCTTTCCGTAAACAACGTTTGAAGTAATTGTAAGAACCGAAGTTGTGGGAAGAGAGTTACGGTATGTCTGATGTGAACGAACCATGTTCATGAACATCGAAACGATTTCTTTTGCAATCGAATCAACTCTGTCATCGTCATTTCCGTACTTGGGATAATCTCCCGTAATCTTGAAGTCTACGATGATATCATCGTCATCTCTTATGGGTTCAACCTTCGCATACTTAATAGCGGAAAGAGAGTCTGTTACTACCGACAATCCGGCAATACCGGTAGCAAAGAATCTTGTGACATCTCTGTCATGAAGTGCCATCTGAGCACGTTCATAGTTATATTTATCATGCATGTAATGGATGATGTTAAGCGTATTTACATAGATACCCGCAAGCCACTCCATCATGAATGTGAAGCTGTCCATAACGGTATCGTAATCAAGCACATCGCCCTGATATCTTCTCAATGCGATAGGTCCGACCTGTTTCTTTGTAATCTCGTCGACACCGCCGTTAAGTGAATAAAGAAGACATTTTGCAAGGTTTGCTCTCGCACCGAAGAACTGCA
>CACZOG010000261.1 GCA_902782715.1 uncultured Lachnospiraceae bacterium
AATGTCATGAGCAAGCAGTACCATATCATCGTCCGTAATCTTGTCGGGTACTACCATAACACGTATTTCTCTTCCTGCATGAATAGCAAAAGATTTTTCAACGCCTTCAAAATTGTTGGATAATTCTTCAAGTTCGGTTAATCTGGTCGTATATGCGCCCAATGTTTCTCTTCTTGCACCGGGTCTTGCGGCTGAAATAGCATCAGCAGCCTGTACGATACGTGCAATAAGTGATGTGGGCTCAACATCTCCGTGATGTGATTCAACGGCATTTATAACTATTGCAGGTTCATGATACTTTCTGCAAAGTTCTGTACCGAGAGTAACATGTGTACCCTCCTGGTCGTGGTCTACCGCTTTTCCTACATCGTGAAGAAGTCCGGCTCTTCTTGCCATCTTGGCATCAAGTCCGATCTCTTCGGCAAGGAGACCTGCAATATGAGCAACTTCAATTGAGTGCTTTAAAGCATTCTGTCCGAAACTGGTACGGAAATGAAGTTTACCGAGAATCTTGATGAGTTCAGGGTTAATGCCGTGTACACCTGCTTCAAGTGCGGCATTCTCACCTTCCTCTTTCATAATATTCTCAACTTCTTTTTGAGCTTTTTCTACCGATTCCTCAATCTTAGCCGGGTGAATTCTTCCGTCAAGGATCAGTTTTTCAAGTGCGATCCTTGCGACTTCTCTTCTTACGGCATCGAAACCGGAAAGAACAACTGCTTCCGGAGTATCATCGATGATAAATTCAACACCTGTCATCTGTTCAAGCGTTCTGATGTTACGTCCTTCACGTCCGATGATCCTTCCCTTCATATCATCATTGGGAAGGTTTACAACAGAAATTGCAACATCCGAAACGTGATCTGCGGCACAACGCTGAATAGCATTGACAACATACTCCTTGGATTTCTGAGAACACTCGTCCTTTATCTGAGATTCCATCTCTTTGATGCGAACGGCTTTCTCGTGTTTCAAATCATCTTCAACAATTTTAAGTAAGTACTCTTTTGCTTCATCAGAGGTATATCCTGAAATACGTTCAAGTTCCTGTAATCTTTGTTCATTCAATTTAGAAACGGTTTCTTTTTCTTTAGCCAGTTCTGCTTCTTTAGAAGAAATTGCTGCTTCCTTGCGCTCAATCTGCTCAAGTTTTTTATCAAGGCTTTCTTCCTTCTGCTGAACACGACGCTCAGACCTCTGAAGTTCAGCTCTGCGTTCCTTATTTTCCTTCTCAATCTCATTCTTGTATTTGATCGACTCTTCTTTTATCTCCAGCAAGCCTTCTCTTTTCTTGGCTTCTGCCGATTTAAGAGCTTCATCAAGAATCTCACGTGCCTTCTCTTCTGCATTTCCGATCTGGTTCGTGATCTTCTTCTTGTAAACCGAATATCCGATAAAGAAGAAAACAAGGCCGACAACGACAGCAACAACTATTATGGCAAGAATTAAAACAACCATACTAACTTGTCCTAACATTGACAGTCTTACCTCCTTATTCAATTATCATTGTACAGCTATATTACAGGGCATAGTAACCCTATATATCAAATTACAACATTTATATATTATATTGTTTTGGGAACTCTGTCAAGAATTATTGTAAACCAAAAAGGGTTTATAACCACAAAATAATGTATTATAAACCTTTCATGGCACTACGAATTGAATCGAATGAGAATCCTTTTCGAAGCAGATACTGTATTTCTTTCTGACATTCTTCATAATCGGCATTTTCGGGATCGAATCTGCGTTTAATAAGAAGCGTTTTTATCAGATCGATTTCGGATGTAAGTTCACCTTCGGAATATAATTCGTCATATACCGAAGATGCTATATCCGGATCTATGCCCTTCTCATAAAGGGCGGCAATTATATCTCTTTTACTTTTCTTTGAGCTTTTGGATTCGATATAACCGCGTATAAATCTTTCATCATCAATAAGCCTTTCAGACTTAAGCTTTTCTATGACATCTTCACATACTTCATCGCTGTAACCGTCGTCTGAAAGTTTGTCAAAAAGCATCTTTTCGGTCATATCCCTTCCCGTAACGATCTTAAGTGCTCTTGCTAAAGCTCTTTTAGGTATAAGGTCGGTTAATATCTCATCTATGACGGAATCTTCGACCTCTCCTGTCTTAATGCCGTATTTAGATAAATCGCCTTTGTATAAAACAAAGGCGATTCCGTTATCAGTGAATATTTTTACTTTTTGAGAATTAATTTCCTTAATTTCATCAATAAACATATATTCTGCCCATATTATTTATCAAGTTCACCGGTTGAATCCTGAAGATTGAAATGTTCTCTGACAGCTTTTTCAAGTTCTGTAAGAATCTCGGGATTATTCTGAAGATAAAGTTTTGCATTTTCTCTTCCCTGTCCGATCTTCTCTCCTTTATAAGCATACCATGCACCGGATTTATTGATGATATCGATCTCACAAGCCAGGTCAAGAAGATCTCCGACAAATGAAATTCCTTCGCCGAACATAATATCGAATTCAGCCTCTTTGAAAGGAGGCGCGATCTTGTTCTTAACGATCTTGGCCTTGGTCCTGTTACCTACAACTTCACCGTTAACCTTGATCTGATCGGTCTTTCTTATTTCCATTCTTACCGATGAATAGAACTTAAGTGCATTACCGCCTGTTGTAACCTGAGGATTGCCGTAAAATACGCCGACTTTTTCTCTTAACTGGTTAATGAAAACAACTGTACAGTTAGTCTTTCCGATAGCACCTGTCAGTTTTCTTAATGCCTGAGACATAAGTCTTGCCTGAAGACCTACATGAGCATCACCCATGTCACCTTCAAGTTCAGCCTTGGGAACCAATGCCGCAACGGAATCGACTACAACCAAATCGATAGCACCGGATCTTACCATGGTTTCTGTGATCTCAAGAGCCTGTTCGCCGTTGTCGGGCTGTGAAATATATAAATTGTCAACGTCAACGCCTATCGCCTTTGCATATGCGGGATCAAGAGCATGTTCAGCATCGATGAATCCGCAGATACCGCCTCTTTTCTGAACCTGTGCGATCATATGAAGCGTAACTGTTGTTTTACCCGAAGATTCGGGTCCGTAGATCTCTATAACTCTTCCTTTGGGGATACCGCCAAGACCAAGTGCAATGTCAAGGCTTATAGAGCCTGTGGGTATTGTCTCAACATTCATCTGGCTTGCGGGATCGCCGAGTTTCATAACGGCACCTTTGCCGTATTGTTTTTCAATCTGTGATAAAGCTGCATCCAATGCTTTAAGCTTTTCTTCTCGTTCCATTATTTCCCTCCATCAAACATTTGTTCTGTTTTTTATCTTATACCAAACATTTGTTCTTGTCAATTAAAAAATACAATAAATTGTGAATAAATCAACAATAAACATTATACATGCACATTATATTGCAATCAATACGCATCACTCCGTTTCATCTTATATTCTCAAAAAAGGGAATAATCAAAGCAGAACGCCCTGATCAAGATGAAACAATAATAACATCATCAATTTATTTTAGCAAGAAAATCTTCTTTGTTTTCAACTGCTTTATCGGAAATTCCCTTTCTTTGGGAAGGATCCACATAAGGGAATATCTCAATATCCTTAAAACCCATGCTTTTTAAAGTTTCAGCATTTTGTTCGTATTCTTTGTTCTGATGAAATACGGGTATCGCGGGGACCCTGACTCTGATCCTTTCGGGGCCTGCTTTTGAAAGAAGGTATTTAAGATTCGAATAAAACAGATCGTAATCGCCTTTTGTATAAAGCTTATATCTGTCTTTATCCATGTCTTTTGTATCTACTATAAAAAAGTCAATAAGATCAATGACTTCATCAATATGCTCTCTGGAAACGGATAAAGACGTTTCCATATTGAATTTCCAGCCGGTATCTTTGTATTTTTTTATAAAAGAAGCGATAAAAGAAGAATTAAGAAGCGGTTCGCCTCCGCCGAACATTACGCCTCCGCCGGTTGCCAGAAAATAAAGATCATCTATTTTAAGCGTATTATAAAGTTCTTCGGCTGTATAATATTTGCCCTTTTCAACCGAGCCGTCCCATGTATAGGGATTTATGCAGTAAGCGCATCTTAAAGGGCAGCCCATAGAAACAACGAGGGTTGTTACACCCTCGCCGTCAGTAGTTGTTCTTATTCTGTCTATTGCCGCTACATTAAGTAATTCACTCATAATTCATCCGCACCGTTCTCGATCTCGCATCCGATGTTTTCCTCTGAGTCAATGCCCTGCATCTCTTCAGAACCTTCAAGTTCGGGAACATATTCAACACCACCGTCAAGTATTATCTCATCATCGTAACCGTCTTCGGGAATAAGTTCCACGGGTTCTCCGAGAAGTTCATAATCATCTTCGGGAGGGATTTCCGGTGCTTCTTCGCCTGTAAGATCAACTTCAGGATCCGGAACGTACTGCACATCGCCCTGAATCTGAATTGAAGTCGCTCCGCCAAGATCACCGCCGCGGATATTGCCGAATACCGCATCCGAGATGCCGTCATATATCGTATTGACAACAGTCGCGGGAGAACAAGCCGAAAAAGATGCGGCTACGGATAAAGAAACGCCTGCAATGGCAACTTTCTTGCCGAGATTTCTTCTCTTTGCAAGTTCTCTCTCAAGATATCTTACCTCAGCTTCGCATTTGGGACATGTTCCTCTGCATTCGCCTTTATGTTTGCATTCTTCAACAACATAGTTGATATCATTATTCTCAGCTATCTGTCTTCTTATCTCTTTTAAGGCTTTACACTTTTCTTTACCCTTCATAACAATTCTCCTTTAATCAAACCGAAATACCTATTGTGTTTCTTTTGATACATACACGAATGAAATTTAA
>CACZOG010000262.1 GCA_902782715.1 uncultured Lachnospiraceae bacterium
CGGATGAAAAAAGGATAAAAAAATGCAGGTTGAAAAGTTAGTTGAAATAATAGGTTCAGATTTCTTCACGGGAGTTCCCGACAGTCAGCTTAAGGCTCTCTGCAACTTCTTAATGAACAGATACGGGATCGATTCAAAGCATCACATCATAGCGGCAAACGAAGGAAACTGTACGGCTCTGGCAGCAGGCTATCATCTTGCAACAGGAAAAGTACCTGTTGTATATATGCAGAATTCGGGCGAAGGAAATATCATCAATCCCGTTGCATCACTGCTTAACGATAAGGTTTATGCGATTCCCGCGGTTTTCATTGTGGGCTGGAGAGGTGAACCCGGAGTTCATGATGAGCCCCAGCATATTTACCAGGGCGAGGTGACCGTAAAGCTCCTTGAAGACATGGATATAAAAACATTCGTCATCGGTAAGGAAACTACGGATGAAGAAGTTGAAGAAGCAATGAAGAACTTTAGGGAGATCCTTTCCAAAGGAAAAGATGTTGCTTTTGTTATAAGAAAAGGTTCACTTTCGTACGACGGCAAAGTAAAATACGAAAACAGCAACACGATGGTAAGAGAAGAGATCATCCGCCATATCGCTAAAGCTTCCGGAGAAGATCCGATCGTATCGACAACCGGCAAAGCATCCAGAGAACTTTTTGAAATAAGGGAAGCAAATAAGCAGTCGCATAAGTATGATTTCTTAACCGTAGGTTCGATGGGACATACATCTTCGATCGCACTCGGTGTCGCACTTAACAAACCTGATAAAAGAGTATGGTGTATTGACGGCGACGGTTCTGTCTTAATGCATATGGGTTCGATGGCTGTAGTCGGCTCGAACGCACCGGAGAATCTTATCCATGTAGTGATCAATAACGGAGCACATGAAACCGTAGGCGGAATGCCCACCGTAGCTTCAAACATTGACCTTGTTGCAATAGCAAAGGCATGCGGATACAAATATGCCGTAAGCGTTGATGATTTCGATGATCTTGATAAGGAATTGAATGCGGCGAAAGAACGTAAAGCATTATCGCTTATCGAAGTTAAATGTTCTATAGGAGCAAGGGATGATCTCGGAAGACCTACAACGACCGCACTTGAAAATAAGATAAACTTTATGAATTATCTTGGCGAATAAATAATGATCCGGCCTTAAATGATTAAGGCCGCAGTATAAAAAAGGAACACTTTCATAAATGGCTGAAACCGAAGTAAAAACAACAAAAGAAAATAAGAAAAACGTGAATGCCAAGAAGCCGACTGTTAAGGAAAAAATGAAAAAATCCTTATTCCCTTCGGCAGCACTCGCCGTGGCGGTATCATTTCTTTTAACCCTTTACGGACCGCTTGAAATTTATTTTACGAACAAGGAAGATTTCTGGTTCGATCTGTATACGATAATCGGGCTGGATATCTGCATGTTCTTGATCATGGCTGCATTTCTTTTTGCTGTTTTGATGCTTGCGGGACTCATAAACAGAAAGGTATTTGCGGTTCTTTTTACCGCAGGTACGATCGGTTATTTCTGTCTTTACATTGAAGGTACTTTTATGTCGAGATTTCTTCCGATGCTCGACGGACGTAACATGAAATGGGACGAATATACTTCGCACAGATACATTTCGCTGGCTGTGATTCTTGCTGTTTCACTGATCATAATAATTCTTACGGTTATCATTAAATATGAGAAATCCGAAACGATATTAAAATATCTTTTATGCGGTGTGACACTTGTTCTTTTGATCACATCCGTAACGCTTGCGATCCAGAACAACGGTTTTGTAAGAAAGAAGAGCATGGTTGTAAACAAGAATCATGAGTTCGAGGTGTCATCACAAAAGAACATGATCATTTTCGTTATCGATGCGATCGACGGAGATGTTTTCAATGAGGTTTTAGAAAATCATCCCGAGTATTATGACGAGTTCAGCGATTTTACATATTATGATGACATGCTATCGTGCTATACGCAGACGGTTTACTGCATCCCTCATGTCCTTACGGGTGACTGGATTGACAATGATGCGGATCTGGGTAAATATGTTTCGACCGTTTACGATCATTCGCCTCTTTTTGACAGACTTGAAGCGGAAAACTTCAGGATCGGAATGTATGAAGACGAGTTCATTCTTGCATACGACTGCGACAGAATACTCGGTTTCGAGAACATCATCCGCGGAAATGTCCGTAAGCCCGATATTCACAGCTTTGTAAAGAATCAGCTTAAGCTTGTCGGATACAGATATTTTCCTTTTGATCTTAAAAGATTCTGTATCGTTACAGACAAAGACTTCTTAAGCGCCGCAGACAGCGATGAGAAGGAAAACGTATATTACGAATCCAATATGGACTTCTACAACGATCTTACAAATGCTACATTCACTTTATCCGAACAGCCTGCATTCAGACTTTACCATGTTGAGGGCGGACACGTTCCTTTTATCTACAACGAGGATATGACGCTGACCGATTCGGGCTCTTATGAACTTCAGATCGCCGCATCGATGACCATGGCAAAGACCTTGATCGGGAAGTTAAAAGAAGCCGGAGTATATGACGATTCGATAATCATCATCATGGCAGATCACGGTTTTTCAATGGAAGATATTCCCGAGGACAGACTGCATCCCGTATTCTTCGTAAAAGGATTGAACGAGCATTCGGACAAAATGCGTATTTCCGATGCACCCGCATCACACGAGGATATGCAGGAGGCATTCGACAGACTGCTTGACGGAAAGCCCGGTTCTGAGATCTTTGATGTAAAAGACGGCGAAATCAGGGACAGAAGATGTTTCGTATACACCTATCCTGAGCTTCTTGAAAATGTGGAATACATTCAGCACGGAAAGGCCGGAAATCTGACCACGCTTGAGAAAGTTGAATAAAATCTGTTTGCATTTTGGCGGATTAAGTTTTATATTAGATAAATCATTATAAAAAAGAGGAAAGACATATGGCCGACTGGACAGTTCGGGAAATGAAAAAAGAAGATTATGAAAAAGTCAAAAAGCTTTGGCTTTCGATCAAGGGATTTGCAATGCGAAGCATTGATGACTCGTATGACGGAGTTGTGAAATTTCTTGAAAGAAACCCCGGCTGCTCGACGGTATGCATACTTGATGATGAAGTTGTCGGAGCGATTCTCTGCGGACATGACGGCCGAAGAGGATGCCTCTACCATGTGTGCGTAAGAGAAGATGTCAGAATGCACGGTATCGGCAAGGCAATGGTAGTCCGATGCATGGAGAGACTTAAAGAAGAGGGGATCAACAAAGTAAGCCTTATCGCTTTTACCACGAACGACATAGGAAACGCTTTCTGGAAGCAGGTCGGCTGGACCAAAAGAGAAGATTTAAACTATTACGATTTTACTCTTAACGAAGCAAACATAACCGCATTTAATAAATAATAGAAAAGGTGAATTAAAATGTCAGATATCAAGATCATAAAAGGCGGCGTTACGGCCGCTGAAGGTTTTAAAGCAGCATATACCGAGGCAGGAGTTAAGTATGCCGACAGAAAAGATATGGCAATGGTATTTTCCGAGGCACCCTGCGTAAGTGCCGGAACTTTCACAAGCAATGTTGTTAAAGCAGCCTGCGTTCAGTGGGATATGAACATTGTTAAGTCAGGAAAGCCCATGCACGGTGTTGTAGTTAATACGGGTATTGCAAACGCATGTACAGGTAAAGAAGGTTTTGATGCATGCGAAGCAACCGCTAAAGCAATGAGCGAAAAACTCGGTGTTCCCGTTGATTCGATCGCAGTAGGTTCCACAGGCGTTATAGGAATGCAGCTTCCCGTAGACAGACTCGTTAAAGGAGTTAACGATATGTGCGGCAAACTTGATTCCTCATTAGAGAACGGAACAAATGCCAGCATCGCGATCATGACAACGGATACCGTTAATAAAGAATATGCCGTTCAGTTTGAACTTGGCGGCAAAACAGTCACGCTTGGCGGAATGAGCAAGGGCTCGGGAATGATCCATCCCAACATGTGTACAATGCTTGCTTTCCTAACAAGTGATATTTCAATTGAAAAAGAACTCATGCAGGAAGCTGTCAGCGAAGTTATCGCAGATACTTTTAACATGATCTCGGTAGACGGAGATACATCCACAAACGATACATTCATTTTAATGGCAAACGGTCTTGCAGGTAACGAAAAGATCACTTCCAAGAATGAAGATTATGAGACATTTAAGAAAGCATTGTTTATTGTCTGCGAGTATCTTGCAAGAAGAATGGCAGCAGACGGTGAAGGTGCAAGCAAGTTGTTCACCGCACATGTAGTAAATGCCAAATCAAAGAACGATGCCAAAGTACTTGCACGTTCTATCATCTCATCCAATCTTTCAAAAGCCGCGATCTACGGCTGCGATGCAAACTTTGGAAGATTCTTATGCGCTATGGGATACTCGGGTGTTAAGTTCGATCAGACAAAGGTTGAATTATTCTTCGAGAGCAAAGCAGGACGCCTTCAGGTATTCAAGATGGGTGATCCCCTCGAATTCGACGAAGACTTTGCAACAAAGTTAATGAAAGAAGATGAGGTTATAGTTTTCGTGGACATGCATGACGGAGATGCAGAAGCGACCGCATGGGGCTGTGACCTCACTTACGACTATGTTAAGATAAACGCTGACTACAGATCATAACATTCAAAAAGCGCCTTCAAAAGATGAACTGAACCCCGAATGTTAGACAAAACATTCGGGGTGTTTTTTATGTCTAAATATAGTTTTGAGGAAAAATGCGAAGCTGTTAA
>CACZOG010000263.1 GCA_902782715.1 uncultured Lachnospiraceae bacterium
GGGAATCTCACGCCTTATCTTAAGAGCAAGATCGAGATACTTTTCCTTGTCGTAAACACGATTCATCTTCTTTAAAACAGCAGAACTTCCCGACTGCAAAGGAAGGTGAATGTGACGACATATCTTCTTTGAATTCTTCATGACTTCGATAAGTTCATCGGAGAGATCCTTAGGATGCGAAGTCATAAATCTTATTCTTTCCAGACCTTCGATCTTTTCGATCCTTCTTAAAAGTTCTGCAAAAGAGATCGGTTCTTCAAGGTTTTTACCGTACGAATTTACGTTTTGTCCAAGAAGCATGATTTCAATGCAACCGTCTTTAACAAGACCTTCGATCTCTTTTATGATCTCGTCTGCTTCCCTGCTTCTTTCTCTTCCCCTTACATAAGGAACGATGCAGTAAGTACAGAAATTATTGCATCCGAACATGATGTTCACGCCTGATTTGTAAGGGTATTTCCTGTCTACGGGAAGTTTCTCGCATATCTTAACGGTATCTTCCCATCTGCTTATTAAAACTTTTCCGCGTTTAACAAGATGTTCGTCTCTTTCGCTTTCTTCGATGCTTTCGTATCCTTCAAAAATATAAAAAAGATACTCTGCAAATCTGTAAATATTGTGAGTACCGAAAATAAGATCAACAAAAGAATAACTCTGACAAAGTTTGTCGATAACGCTAGGCTCCTGAGTCATACAGCCGCAGAGGATGATCTTCATATCGGGATTATTTTTCTTAAAAGTCGAAAGTCTTCCGAGTCTTCCGTATACTTTCTGATTGGCGTTATCTCTTACCGAGCAGGTATTATAAACCGTAACATCGGCATTTTCATCTTCTATGAGTTCAAAGCCCACACTTTTAAGAATGCCCGAGAGTTTTTCGGAATCTCTGGCATTCATCTGACAACCGAAGGTTTCAACATGAGCGGTTATGCTTCTTTTTTTAACATCAGAAAGATGTTTTACGGTATCTTTTAAAAGATTTATATACTTGTATTGCCTTGCTTCTTCTTCGACACTGTCGATAGTTTCAAACTGATTCATTCTATCCTCTGACCTGTCCTTCGCCGACGATCGTATATTTGTATGATGTCAGCTCTTTAAGACCCATGGGTCCTCTTGCATGAAGTTTCTGTGTTGAAATACCGATCTCTGCTCCTAATCCAAACTCAAAGCCGTCAGTAAATCTTGTGGAAACATTCCAGTATACGCATGCGGAATCGATTCCTTTAAGGAATTTGTCTGCAGTATCTTTGTTATTGGTTATAATACAATCCGAATGTCCGGTGTTGTATTTATTAATATGTGCAATTGCTTCTTCAACGCATTTAACGGTCTTGATCGAAAGAATGTAATCAAGATACTCTGTACCGAAATCTGCTTCGCTGGCTTCATTACAGTCAATGATCTCACGTGTCTTATCATCCCCGCGAAGTTCTACATTCTTCTCGTTTAATTTAGCCTGTAACTTGGGGAGAAGCTCACTTCTTATATCTTCGTGTACAACAAGAGATTCTACTGCATTGCAGACACCGATCCTCTGTGTTTTGCCGTTAAATATGATATTAACAGCCATATCTGTATCGGCTTCTTTGTCAACGTAAACATGGCAGTTTCCGGAACCTGTTTCGATAACGGGAATCGTTGAATTATTTACAACAGCCTTGATCAGACCTGCACCGCCTCTAGGGATCAAGACATCAACATAATCATTCATTTTCATAAATGCGGATGCTGTTTCCCTGTCAGTCTTTTCGATAAGCTGAATCGCATTTTCGTTAACGTTTTCGTCTTTTAAAACATTACGTATTACTGTAGTGATCGCAATATTTGAATTAATGGCATCGCTTCCGCCTTTTAAGATAACTACGTTTCCCGATTTAAAAGTCAGCGAAAATGCATCTGCAGTAACATTGGGTCTTGACTCGTAAATAATACCGATAACTCCCAAAGGAACACTTATCTTTGTTACTTTCATTCCGTTGGGACGAATAAATTCATCAAGAACATTTCCCAAAGGATCGGGAAGATCAAC
>CACZOG010000264.1 GCA_902782715.1 uncultured Lachnospiraceae bacterium
AATTGTTCTTACTGTTTCGCCAGTCAGGGGAAATATCACGGTGACAGAGCACTTATGAGCTTTGAAGTCGGCAAAAGGGCACTTGATTTCCTCGTGGAGAATTCCGGAACAAGAACTAATCTTGAAGTCGATTTCTTCGGCGGAGAGCCTTTAATGAATTTCGATGTCGTTAAACAGCTCGTAGAATATGCCAGAAGCATCGAAAAAGAAAAGAAAAAGAATTTCAGATTCACGCTTACCACAAACGGTGTATTGATCGATGACGATGTAATAGAATTTGCCAATAAAGAGATGAGCAATGTCGTACTTTCTTTGGACGGAAGAAAAGAAGTTCACGACAGATTCAGAGTTGATTATTCGGGCAAAGGAAGCTATGACACCATTATTCCCAAATTCAGGAAACTCGTAGATGCCAGAGGCGGAAAAGGTTATTACATAAGAGGTACTTTTACTCATTTTAATCCTGATTTTACCGAGGACGTATTCCATATGGCAGATCTTGGATTTAGTGAACTCAGCATGGAGCCTGTTGTAGGCAAACCCGAGGATGAAACAACTCTTACAGCAGAGGATATCGAGATTGTAAAAGAGCAGTATGAAATCCTTGCGAAAGACATGATTCGTCGTGAAAAAGAAGGAAAGCCTATAACCTTTTATCATTACATGCTCGATCTTAAGGAAGGTCCCTGCATTTACAAGCGTATCTCCGGATGCGGTTCGGGAACCGAATATATGGCTGTTACTCCCTGGGGTGATCTGTATCCCTGCCATCAGTTTGTCGGCGAGGAAAACTACAAACTCGGGGATGTGTTTAACGGCGTAACGAACGATGCTGTTCGCGAAGAATTCAGAAGCTGCAATGCATATGCGAGAGAAGAATGCAAAGACTGCTGGGCTAAACTTTACTGCTCGGGCGGATGTGCGGCAAATGCTTTCCATGCTTCAGGTTCTATAAGAGGAATATACAAGCCCGGATGCGAGCTTTTTAAGAAGAGAATTGAATGCGCGATCATGATGCGTGTAAGTGAGAACAGTGAAGAATAAAACTCCTATCGTTGATTTTTTAAAAGAATATGCGGAGTCCGATACATCAAGGCTTCATATGCCCGGACACAAGGGAAAAGCACCCGAATGCCTTCCTGAAGGCTTACAGGAAGCTTATCGTTATGATATTACCGAAATTTCCGATGCGGACAATCTTTATGATCCGCAGGGAATCATAAAAGAAAGCGAAGAGAATGCTTCAGAGATTTTCGGCGTTAAGACTTTTTATTCGACGGAAGGTTCAAGCCTTGTCATTAAAACAATGCTCAATCTTGTATGCGAAGAAAAATCCTACATCATTGCGATCGGTGCATGCCATAAAGCTTTTTACCATGCGGCCAAACTTATGAATGTTGAGGTAGAAAAGATTGCTTCAAAAGAAGTGAAATCATTGCTTCGAAGTGTGATAGCTTTAAAGAAAACGCCTCCTGTGGGAGTTTATATTACATACCCCGATTATTTCGGTAATGTATATAATCTAAAAAACATAAAAGATGTAATAATGCAAATATCG
Organism: uncultured Lachnospiraceae bacterium; assembly: GCA_902782715.1. Classification (GTDB taxonomy): domain Bacteria; phylum Bacillota; class Clostridia; order Lachnospirales; family Lachnospiraceae; genus UBA3766. The sequence continues at coordinate 1,559 of CACZOG010000264.1, forward strand.
GACGAGTTTGGATTTAAGAGTCAGATTCCTCTTTTAGTCGATGGAGCCCATTGCGCATATTTCAGATTCCTTGACAACGAAAGATATCCCGAATATGTACATCCTTCTGAAATAGCCGATATTTGCTGTACCTCGGCTCATAAGACTCTGCCGACGCTTACGGGTGCGGCATATCTTCATATAAGTGAGAACTTTTCACATATGTATCCCAAAGTTAAACCTGCAATGGATATTTTCGGATCGTCGAGTCCGTCATATCTTATCATGGCAAGCCTTGATGCTTTTAATGCAGAGGCAGATAAATTCAGGGAAGATCTGAAAGTTTTTTGCGAAAAGGCTGATGATTTAAAGAGTGCTTTATCCGAAATGGGCTTTATGGTTAACACATCCGAACCGCTAAGAATTACTGTTATTGCTGATGAAAAGTATTCGGGTGCGGATTTTGAAGAAGCTCTTAAAACACATGGATGTGAGGCTGAATGCTTTGACGATGAATACGTCATTTTAATGCTTACGCCGTATAATACCGATGAGGATTTAAAGCGTATAAAAGAAGCTTTTACTGACTTAAAAGACGGAAAAATAATAAAAAACGGTTCAAAAAGCACATCAAAATATAATTGTTTAAGGAATTTTTCGTAAATAGTTATAAATAATTAATGTCGGACAATTGTCTGACATTTTTTATTATGGTAAAATTATTTTATCTTTGGACATTTATGATGGAGGAACATTTCGTGACTTCTAATAATAAAATTATTATCACCAAAATCATATTGATGATAGAAGTTGTTCTTTTAATCTCTAGTATTCTTTTCTGCACAGTTTCGATCACGAGAGCAAGAGTAGGTATAAGAAAAGCGATTCAGCAGCGAATGCTGGATATAGCAAACTGTGCCGCAGGCTCGGTAAACGGTGATGTTTTGGGAAGAATCTCAGCGGATAATATCGGAAGTGACGACTATAACGACGTATATAACAGATTGGCGGTTTTCAGAGACAATGTTGAACTTGAATATGTATACAGTATCAAAGAAGACGGAGATGATAATTTCATCTTCACAATGGACCTTGACCAGTTAACCCCTGCAAGTTACGGTGACAGCGTGGAGTATACAGATGCTCTTAATAAAGCCGGTAACGGTAT
>CACZOG010000265.1 GCA_902782715.1 uncultured Lachnospiraceae bacterium
ATATTAAACGCGATCAATTCAGATTACGTAAGTTACATCATAAACACACGTGCCGTTTTATCAGGAAACCACTACGGAGACGGAGTTGCGATAAGACTTAAAGCGACACAGAACAATATTACAATGCTCACATCTCTCGATACAGTAAGAATGCTTCTTGACGTACTCGAAGAGGTAACGATGGGAATCTCAACCATCGATGCGATGTAAAAGGAATCAGGCAGAAAAGGAGGCTGAACATGCACTTCACTAAAATGCACGGACTCGGAAACGACTATTTGTACGTATTCGGAGAAGTACCCGAGAACATAAAAGATCTTTCGATAAAAATGTCCGACAGACACTTCGGTGCCGGAAGCGACGGAATGATATATATCTCCAAATCCGATATCGCGGATTTTAAGATGAGAATATTCAATGCCGACGGAAGCGAAGCCAAAATGTGCGGAAACGGAATCCGCTGCGTAGGAAAGTATGTGTACGATAAAGGGTACACCGACAAAACAAAGCTCAAAGTCGAAACACTTTCCGGAATAAAGAAATTAACTCTTAAAGTTATGGGAAGCAGCGTTGACAGCGTATCCGTTGATATGGGGCAGGGAGTTTTGCAGGATAACAACGCTAATATCTCTTTTGACATTAATGCGTTCCCGGCAAACTGCATCGCAGACGATCTCTCAATCAAGACAGATGATAAAAACATCACTTTCAATGCAATGAATGTTTCGATGGGTAATCCCCATACGGTTATCTTTACCGAAGATGCAGACACCATTCCTTTAACGGTTTACGGTCCCGCCATAGAGCATCATGAACTCTTCCCCGACGGAGTCAATGTTGAATTTGTTGAGGTGATCTCAAGAAACGAGATCAGAATGAGAGTCTGGGAGCGAGGCAGCGGAATCACAATGGCCTGCGGAACCGGAGCATGTGCATCCGCATTCGCATCGGTTAAGAAGAATTTCTGTGACTACGACACACCCATTAAAGTCATCCTTGACGGAGGCGTTCTTACGATAACAATCAGCGAGGACGATACCGTTAAGATGCAGGGAAGCGCCACCACGGTATATGAAGGAGAAGTAAAATTATGATCAAACCCAATATGCATTACGGCGAATTAAAAGACTCGTATCTTTTCTACAATATATCTTTGAAAACAAAGAAATACCTTGAAGAAAATCCCGACAAAAAGCTTCTTCGTCTCGGGATCGGCGATGTATCCCTCCCCCTTTGCGATGAGGTTATCAAAGCCCTTCATGAAGCAGTCGACGATCAGAGTACAAAGGAAAACTTCCACGGCTATATGCCCGAAGCAGGTGCTCCTTTCTTAAGAGAAAAGCTCGTAAATTATTATAAAAGAAGAAACGTGGACCTCTCGATCGACGAAGTATTCGTATCAAGCGGTGCAAGCGATGAACTCGGAGACATTCTCGATCTTTTCGACCGTTCATCTTCCGCTCTCGTTATCGAGCCCGCATATCCCGCATATGTTGATGCAAACGTAATGGCAGGAAGAAAGATCATCCACCTTTCTTCGGGAAAAGAAAACGGATTCCTTCCGCGTCCCGACGAAAGCCTCGATGCCGACATCATTTATCTCTGCTCGCCCAACAACCCCACGGGTGCTGTATTTAACCGTGAGCAGTTAAAAGAATGGGTTGATTTCGCCAACAAGAAAGAAAGCGTAATTCTTTTTGATGCGGCTTACGAAGCATTTATCGAAGATGACGAACTTCCTCACAGTATCTTTGAGATCGAGGGTGCAAGAACATGTGCGATAGAGATCTCATCATTCTCGAAGACCGCAGGATTTACCGGAACAAGACTCGGATACACCGTTATCCCCAAGGATCTTGTAAGAAACGGAATGTGCTTTAACTCCATGTGGTTAAGGAACCGTACAACCAAAACAAACGGCGTTTCATACATCATTCAGAAAGGCGGCGCAGCTGTATTCTCTGAAGAAGGATTAAAGCAGATCCATGCCAATATAGATATCTATAAGAACAACGCAAGGGTTCTTATGGAAGCACTCGATAAGCTCGGAATATGGTACTGCGGCGGTAAGAATTCACCTTACATCTGGATGAAGACTCCCGACGGAATGGGCAGCTGGGAATTCTTCGATCTGCTCCTTACAAAGATCCAGGTAGTCGGAACACCCGGCGAAGGATTCGGCGCATGCGGTGAAGGATACTTCAGATTCTCGATGTTCGGAAGTTTAGAAGACACCACCGAAGCTGCAAAGAGACTCTATGAGCTATTAAAGAAATGATATAAAAAGTTTCGCGACTTTCTATATATATGTTCCAATTTTTCCAGAAACGAAAAAATCACGGCTTTTAAACCGTTATTTTTTCTTTATGTTCATTATCAATTATTTAGCTGCATCAAGAAATGCCTTAAGAAGATCGCTATACTCTTCGTATGCGGGATACTGAGGATAATCCTTTTTGATCTGCTCTGTACTTCTGAATAAGAAGCCTGCCTTGGATGCTTCGATCATTGCCAGGTCGTTAAAGCTGTCGCCCGTTGCGATCGTATCGAATCCGCAGCTCTGAAGTGCTTTTACCGTTGTTAATTTGGATCTGTCGCATCTCATCTTATATCCCGTGATCATTCCGTTCTCAGCCACTTCAAGAGTGTTGCAGAATATCGTGGGCATTCCGAGTTTAACCATTAAAGGTTTTGCAAACTGTTCAAATGTATCGCTTAAAATAATGGTCTGCATATTGTCGCGAAGTTCATCAAGGAACTCTTTTGCTCCGGGGAGCGGATCGACCTTTGCGATAGTCTCCTGAATCTCTTTTAATCCGAGACCGTGCTCCTTTAATATGGCAAGTCTCATTTTCATTAACTTATCGTAGTCGGGCTCGTCCCTGGTGGTCATCTTGAGCTCCTCTATTCCCGTTTCTTTTGAAAATGCAATCCAAATCTCAGGAACGAGAACTCCCTCAAGATCCAAGCACGCAACATTCATACCCATTGTTTTAAAATCTCCTTTAAGTAAAATATTTATCTCGAAAGTTCAGACATCTTATCGCTTATCGATGTCATTATTTCCATGGATGACTTGATCATTTCCATATTCCTGTGACTTATGGAAATCATCTCTTCTGTGCTGGCCGTAAATTCCTCACTTGTAGCCATAAGCATCGAAGTTCCGTCAACGACTCTGTTGTTGGACTCTTTGATCTTAACCATGATCTGCTTGATTTCTTCGAGCCTCTCTCGTAACTCTTCAGAGCCCTTCTTGGATTCGTTAAGCTGTTTCTTGGTCACTTCAACGAGTTCGGTCTGTACGTTTGCCGTATCAACCGTCTTGCCCGCTTTATCGGATACCTCGCTGGCATTGTCCATGAGTTCATGAAGAATGC
>CACZOG010000266.1 GCA_902782715.1 uncultured Lachnospiraceae bacterium
ATTAAGACAGTTAAGAAAGCAGGTACATTATGAGAGTAGGAACAAACATATCCGCTTTGACGGCCAACAACGCACTTAAAAAGACAGATAAAAGACTTACCAATTCGATGGGAAAACTTTCATCGGGATACAAAGTTAATTATGCAAAGGACAACCCTGCGGGCATTGCAATTGCCAAAAGAATGAATTCCCAGATCAAAGGTATTTCACTTGCGGGAGACAATGCGGCAGATGCGATCTCCGTGATCGAAACCGCAGACGGTGCATTAAGTGAGATCCACGCAATCCTTCAGAGAATGAACGAACTTGCCATGGATGCCGCAACCGGAACCAAAACCGAAGAAGACAGAAAAGTTATCGATTCGGAAGTTCAGCAGTTAAAAGAAGAGATCACGAGAATCGCCCAGAGCACCGATTTTAACGGGCAGCCTCTTTTGGACGGCAGATTCGATCTCAGAGGATATTCGAGCAATGCAGATTTAAAAGTTGCTTATTATTCGGATGAAGTACCTATCGGGAAATATAAGATTGACCTCGAAACAGCACTTGATGGAAACGGTGATTTAAGAGTTTCGGCTTTCAGTCTTACAGATTCTAAAGGAGACCCTCTTACGGTCAACATTACACATCCAAACCCACCGGACGAACTTGTCGGGGCAGATAATATGGTTACAATCATCGGAGATAACGGATTTGAGATCAAGGTTCAGACACAGACAGATACCGGTGAAGTTAGTCTGACCGGCGTTGAACTGGATATGACCGGAATCGGAGCAATGCGTATGCAGATCGGAGCCAACGAAGGTCAGGTTCTTGCGATCAGAATTCCCGAAGTTTCTTTAAGAATGATGGGATTTACGGACCTTTCGGTAGCGGATGCTGCGGGCAAAGAACCCGGACAGAATGCACAGGAAGCGCTTGATTCTATCAAGGATGCGATCAATTACATTTCTCTGGTAAGAGCAAGACTCGGTGCATACCAGAACCGTCTTGAAAGCGCATCCGCTAATCTTGATGTTTCCGAAGAAAACCTTACATCAAGTTATTCGAGGATCATGGATGTTGATATGGCTGAAGAAATGACCAGATACACAACCGAGCAGGTTCTCATTCAGGCAGGAACCAATATGCTTGCTCAGGCAAATGAAAGACCTCAGGCAGTTTTGCAGCTTTTACAGTAATATCGGATTTGCTTATTTGAAAGGCAGAGAATATGACAGACGAAAAAAAGCAGGAATTTACATTAAGGATCACATCGGCAAATAAAACCGAACTTGTTGAGATTCTTTACGAGATGCTTCTTGTATATATCGATGATGCAAATGATGCTATCGTAAAAAAGGATCTGAATTATACTCACGAATCCATAAGAAAAGCCAGAGCGGTTTTAAGAGAGCTGATGGAGTCGATCGACTTTGCGGACGATCTTGCCGGCAATTTCCTAAGTCTTTACGCATACGTAAACAAGGAACTTCTGCTTGCGGAAATAAGAAAGGATGTCTCCATTTTCGGTGATATCAAAAAAGTCATAGAACCTCTTCGCGATACATATATCGAAGTGGCGAAAAAAGACGATTCCGAACCGATCATGGCGAACACGCAGAAAGTCGTCGCAGGCATGACGTATTCCAGAAATGATATAAACGAAGCTTTGGACGATCAAAGCAACAGAGGTTTTTACGTATAAAAAAATATTGACAATTGTAAAATCGGGTAGTAATCTAAACACAAATTTTACGAAAGGAATTCTTCTCATGCTCAGACGTAAGTACGATTATACATATACAAAACATGAGACCATGACCATTGTGAATGGGTATGGCCATATTTCTGTATGTAAAAACGCTGCTTACTGAGAAGGATAGATTTATATATTTACTTAAGGTTAATGACCATCTATCTTTTTCGATAGATGGTTTTTTATATTTTAATGAACGGAGGAAAATCCATGAACCTGAAATTAATCAAAGCTTCCGAAAACTATGAACGACAGATTGCAGATATGCTTGATGAATGGTATGCGACAGGAGAAAAAATCGTTCCGTATGCCATCCGCATAGCTGATTATCATGATTTCAGGAATTATTGCGAAAGTCTGGAAGTCAGAAATCCTTTTGAAAATGTTGTATCATGTTCGACTTTCTTCTGTCTCGATGAGGACAGAAATAAAGTTGTAGGTGCGGTCAATATAAGACATTATCTTAACGAGGAACTCTTGCGTGACGGAGGACATATCGGCGACGGCGTAAGACCATCCGAGAGAGGAAAAGGAATCGGAAGCAAAATGATTTCCCTTGCTCTCGAAGAATGTAAAAAGGCAGGAATTTACCGCGTGTTAATGGTCTGTGACAAAGAAAATATTGCTTCGGCAAAGAGCATAATCAATAACGGCGGAGTTCTTGAAAACGAAGTTGATGTTGGCGGAGTCGCACAGCAGCGATATTGGATAAACCTGATAAAGGAAGAGGAAAAAGAAGCTCTGCCGGATATAATCAGACGAGTGTCGATTGAAGAAATACCCGAGTGCGTGAATGTAATCAGAAAGGCATTTAAAACCGTAGCGGATGAGCTTGGATTTACCGAGGAAAATGCTCCGAGATTTACGGCATTCGCAACCGAAGAGAAAAGACTCTGGTATCAGTTTTGTGTGGAAAAAAAGCCAATGTTTGTCTTTATGCATAAAGGCTCGATAGCAGGTTATTATTCGCTGGCCATGCTTGAAAACGGAA
>CACZOG010000267.1 GCA_902782715.1 uncultured Lachnospiraceae bacterium
CCTACCTCATGAAAAAAGCTATAAATTCTTATGCACCTGCCTGATTTATAGCCTTTTATATTCAAAATGTCGGCTTAATCCATGAAAAAAGCTATAAAAACTTATGCACCTGCCTGATTTATAGCCCTTTGGATTCAAAAAGCCGACCTACCTCATGAAAAAAGCTATAAAAACTTATGCACCTGCCGGATTTATAGCTCTTTGGATTCAAAAAGCCGACCTACCTCATGAAAAAAGCTATAAAAACTTATGCACCTGCCTGATTTATAGCCTTTCAAATTAAAGTATCGTCTTGTCTTAAGTGTATCAGGCGACAGATGGACCGTGCGTGAGCGAAGTTCGCTGCATCGGTCCTGTTTTGTTATCAGTAATAATATCGAATGTAGTCTATCGCTACATGTGTTGAATGATGCAGATCCACCATCCATGTTCCGAAATCGATTCTGAGACCTCTTATCTCTGCGGATGTGTCATCCCTAACCCATTCGCTGGTTCCCAAAACAGCATTTTCCAGTTCGGTATCAAGATGGTATTTGATAGATTTATCCAATATATAGTCATTCAATTCCGGAGAATAACCGTCAAGATAATCTTTAATGGTTTCACCAATGAGGGGTTGGGTTGGCAATACATTACCAAGTGTAGGATACTCGTCAGGACAGTGAAGTAACATCCATTCGGTTTTATATGCAAAACCTTCATAATCGACATTTGATATCATCAAATAATTATCTTTGTCCATTACAATAACACATGTTCCATCTTTGGCTACGACGACTTCGAGGGTGTTTTCCTCATTCATGTATCTTTTTTCTTTGTAATCTTCTCCGTCAAGATGCAGGGATTCATTATTCTCGACAAACTCCCTAATCGATGCTAAATCCCATTCAGTAACATTCTTACCAAACACTGTAAAGTCAAAATCAGATTCGTTTATTGAAACATCAAAGTCATATGTTTCTTCAGGCTCTTCAGGTTCTTCGGGTTCTTCTTCAACAACTTCCACCTTGGGCTTGCTTGCAGCCAAAGCATCCTGAAGTTCATTTAATTTAGCCGTGAGTATCTGGTTATTTTTTGCGTACTTATTATTCTCTACAGCATTTTCCAAAAGCCTGATCGCGCCGGTTAAATTTCCTTTTGATACCAGCGAATCTGCCCATGTGCTATATGTATTGATGATTCCTTCGCGGGCTTTTTCATTATCGGCTTTGATTATCAGTGCTTTTTCATAGCACGTAACCGCTTCCTCGTAATTTTCTTCTGACAGATACTGCGTGGCTGTCTTCAGTAACTTATTAATTCTTGCGCCGCTCGAAAACAAGAACATATACGCGACCACACCTGCAATGATAAGCACAAAACACGCAGCTGCGATAATAATAATATTCTTTTTCTCTCCCATTTCATTCCTCCCGTGAAAGAACCCTTTTGTTAAAATGGATCAAAACTTATTTACCATCAGTATAACATGATATGTAAGGCTGCGGGTTTTTTATTGAAAATGTTCAGGCAAACGTGTATTGTAAAAGTGGCAGCGTAAATTACTTGAAGTTTTTTGAAAGGGGATTCCATGAAAAAGAATATTAAACCGGTTATTTTATTGCTCACTTTTATTTCATCCGTTTTTCTTTTTGCGTGTGGTAACACTGATGTTCCTGATGGCGCTAATGTTTCCGACGAGATTGTCGGTAAATGGAGGATATCCAGTGGAAAGGAACAGGTGTACATTTTTAATTCTGACGGTACCATTGAATTGCAGACTTCATTAGGAAACGCCTATGGTACTTATGAAGTTGACGGAAATAACCTTACATATACCATGACCATGCCGAATAATAAGACTAAAACGAACACCATAACATTTGATTGTAAAGGGGATTCGCTGGATCTAAATATGAACGGACATACATATACCTATTTAAAAGAATAGAATCAAACAAACCCCGTAGCCGGTAAGGCTGCGGGGTTTACATTTTACAGAGACGCTTTGGTTATCAAAGTGATGATAAGATCGGCTAAAAAAATAACACCTAAAACGATATTTATATATTTAACGGAAGGCCCCATTTTATCGTATAGTTTCTTTACCGGGGGTACAAAAAAATATAAGATAAGCAGACCGGCTATTATGAAAAGAACGGTCATTTCCAAACACACCCTGCCGTTTATATTTAAAAATTTTTCGGAATAATCCCATATTCTTGTATGATATATTTTCTCACATATAAAAGAGATTACATATTCTATTACCGCAGAAGTAATGGCTATTTTTATGATCTTGAAAATCAATTTATCTTCTTTTTTACAGGACATAACTATTATTACAAAGGCCAGTCCGTAGATCGGACAATAGGGCCCGTATAAAGTGCCCGGATTTACCAATAAATGTCTAAAGATCAACGAATATACTATTTCAAAAAACCAGAATAAAACGGATGTCAGATAAAAAGAAAACAGTAAAAAACCGGCATTTTTCTTAATGTATTCCATAATTAAAAACCTTTCATGATAGACATTATACTTTATCAGACAGGTTTGTTACAAACGAAATATACAATAAGTATCTTGAAAACAGACAAATGACTATTTATAATCATTTTAGTTATTTTGGACAAACCGGATAAGGTATTTCATCCGTATTCTGAAATGATCTAAAAAGGGGAAAGTGTTTTAAATGGACGGGAAAGAAAAACTCGAACTGAATAATGATTCCTCAAAGAAAAAAGGCTTTTTTGAGAAATTGAAAAAGGGCTTTTTTCAGTTACTGATCTATTTTGGAATTTCTATGGTTTCGATCATTATTTGGGAACTCATTCTGCGCCTGCAGATGGGCGGCGGACTAAACAAAGAGAATCTGTTTTTCCTTTTCTTTGTTCCTTCCGAAGCCCTTGTGATCACGGCATTAAACGGATTTGTTCCCAAGAAGATATCACGTTTTTTATTTCCTTTTACGCTCCTTTTGATAAGTGTGTATTACGGCATCCAGGTTGTGTATTTCAGAATATTCGGTTCACTCTTTTCAGTTTCGATGCTCGGTATGGGAAAGGATGCAGTGGAGAATTTCGGATGGGCATTAAGAGAGCCGATCATTCATTCACTGGGCTTCCTGTTTCTTCTTTTATGTCCTTTTGCAATCGTACTTACCCTTTGTCTAATTAAAAAAATAAAATGCGATCCTTACCCGATCCTGCTGCATGTTCTTACGTTTATTCTGGCGATACTTTTATGGATCGCGGGAGCAGAGGGATTAAGGATCGGCGGTACAGGAAGGCAGAGTGCTTATGATGCTTTTCATTCGAATATGAGCGATACGGATTCAACGGCTTCGAAAGTCGGAGCGATGACTACGTCGATAGTGGAAGCAGGATCATATTATCTTGGAATCGGAAAAAACAAAAAAGAAACAGAACTGACAAAAGTCAGTCTCATGGATTTCGAACTTTCCTCGAACTATGATAATTATGAGGAGGGTTTAAAAGAAAACGGCAGTTTTATAAAAGAACCGCAGATTTACGAAGAGTTTGACTTTGAAACTCTTTCGAAAAATACAGAAGACGAAGAACTGGCCAAGATCTATGATTATTTTGCCGGCCGTATTCCGAGCTGTACCAATTCCTATACGGGGATCATGGAAGATTACAATGTGATATTTATCTGTGCAGAAGGTTTCTGGAAATACGGAATCAACGAAAAAGTCACACCGACACTTTATAAAATGTCAAACGAAGGTATTGTACTTAACAATTACTACAACAGCTTCAGAAACACTACGGTTAACGGAGAGTTTGCTTTTTCGACGGGACTCTGGCCCGATGTATCACGTATGGCTGACAGCGGTGTCGACATCGGAAGTATGCCTCAGTCGTCGACCAGATTTATGCCGATCGGACTTGGCAGGATTTTTGAAAAAGAAGGAGTTAACTCATACGCATTTCATAACTATTACGGGGATTATTACAGACGCCGTTTTTCGTGGAAAAACTTAGGATACGAAAACATTTATTTTATGGATGAGGGAATGACTTTTTCCACCAGATGGCCCGCATCGGATTATGAGCTGATGCAGCAGTCCGTAGACAGATATATCGATGAAGAAAGATTTTTTGCATATTATATGACTTTCAGCGGTCACGGTCCGTATAATTCGAAAAACTGCATTTATCGTAAGAATATCGATGAAGTTAAGGCGCGGCTCGGCGCAGATGCAGACGATTATTCTTCTGAAGCACTCGGATATCTTGCCGGCAGTCTTGAACTCGAATACGGCATGGAATATCTGTGTGACAGGCTGGATGAAAAAGGTCTTTTGGACAATACGCTGATCGTTCTGACAGGGGATCATTATCCCTATTATCTGAGCGAAAAAGGAAGAAACGAACTGGCGGGATTTGAAGTTTCGGAGACGGAACTGTATCATTCCACATGCATTATGTATACGCAGGGACTTAAAGAAGATATCGAGTGCGATACATACTGCTGTAATGTGGATATTGTTCCGACGGTGCTGAATCTTTTAGGCGTGAAATATGATTCACGATTGATCATGGGTACCGATATATTTTCCGACAGTTTTCACAAGGCTGTTTTGTATAATAAAAGCTTCATAACGGACAAGGCTTTTTTCGATTCCCAAACAGGCAGGGTCGAATGGAAGATCGACACCAAATTATATAACGAGAAAGAACTTAAAGCATATGTTGACGGTGTTAACGAGATAATTGAATCGGAATACAGTGCGAGCGTAAACATTATTAACAGAAATGTTTATCTCAAGCTCTGGAAAGATGCAGATCTGCTCTCAGAAGAAGAATACGTAAGAGAAGAGGAGAGAGAAAAAACTGTCAAAGAAGCAATGAGTCATATGAATGATAAGGAAAATGAAGCAATCGGAGAGAAAATATTAGGAACCGTTCCTGAAGATACTTTGAGTGCATGGGGATTGTTTAAGCAGGACGAAACGGAAAAAGATCGTTAGTTGCTTAAAGCAGGCGGCTGTAAATACTGCTCAGTTCTTTTCCGATGTTTGAAAAATTCCTGCTTTCGGCAGTCAGACGCCCCATCTTTATAACAGAGAAATTATCATTTGAAAGCACATTTGAAAGCAGTTCATCGAGCTGCTTTTTTCCTTTGAATTTGTATACATTTTCATTGTCAGAAAGCCATCCTTCATAAACCGGAATATCTCTGACGATTGTGGGAATACCGCATGATAATGCTTCCAGAACAACGATTCCTTCGGTTTCCTCACGGCTTAAGAACAAAAACAGATCGGAACATTCATAGGCTTTTTTCAGGTCCTCGGATTCAACATATCCTGCGAAAATAAGATTGGAGGGAGCATTTCGGATCTTACGCCTGATATCGGAAGGCACGAGTATTGCATCGGTATGACCGAACCATATGAAAGTTTTATCCGGATTGCTTTGAGCAAGCGAAATGAAATCGTCAATGCCTTTTCTTCTCATAAAATGACCGACGCTTATGATGATCTTACTGTCCCTTGGAATATTGTATTTTTTTATGAATTCTTCTTTAGATGCTTCAATATGATCTGGATCTTTTTTCCAGAAATCTGTATTAATGCCGTTAGAGAGGGCATAGATTTCTTTTTTCAGACCGTATCCTTCAAGGATTTTTTTGGAATATTCGGACGGAGTGATTATGATGTCTCCGAGATTATAGCAGAAGATTATCCACCTTTTGAATAAAGGTGCAAAAAAGTTTGACCCTGCGAAAGAATTCTTAAAATCCTCCATTGTGGAATGGCCGTAAAATACTACTTTTACACCGAGTTTTCTTGCATGCAGCGCTTTAAATACACTGTCAGGCAGAATAAAATTGATGTGAATGATATCGCAGTTTCGAAGAGGCTCTTCGTTAACGGAAAATCCGGCATTCTTCAAAACCGTGATCTGGTGTTCGATCGCTTTTCCGACACCGCTTTTTTTAATTAGATTAAAGCTGCCCGTGTAAACACAGACTTTGATTTTATTATCAGTCATAATCAATTGTCATGTAATGCAAGATACACCTTTTCACAGGCATCTACATAAGCTTTCGGAGTGTATTTGTCAAAAACTGTTTTTTTGGCTTTGGTACCGACGGATCTTCTTAGATCGGTATTTTCACAAAGAAGTTTGGTGTAATGAATAAACTCTTCTTTTGTATTGTAAACGAAACCGTTTTCTTCATTTATGATCACGCCGTCAAGACACGGATCGTAACGGCATAAAATGGGAAGAGAACATGCCATGGCTTCCATGTAAGTTAAGCCCTGCGTTTCGCTTGTGGAAGCATTTACGAAAATATCTCCTGCCACATAGTATTTGGGCACGTCTTCGGGGTTTATCATTCCGGTAAAAATGACTCTGTCCGGGATGTCGAGCTTTTTGCAGTATTTTTCGATCTTCTTTATGTAGGGACCATCGCCGGAAAGCATTATCCTGAAGTTCTTAAGCTCATCGTCCGCAAGATGATCCAGCAGCTCTTCGATGTTTTTTTCTTTTGCGATCCTTCCTAAAAAAAGAAGCAGACATTCGTCCTTTCGAATTCCATATTTTTCACGTATTTCATCCCTGAAAGAGGAATAATCGTTATTAAAGAAAAATCCGTCGATAGCACTGGGTATGACGTATATTTTATTTTTTATTCTGTAACGGGTAAGTATGCGATGTATTTTTTCCGTGGGAGCAATAAAACAATCAGTTCTTCGCGAAACTTTTCGCACGATATTCGGGATGACTTTTTTGATAAAAAAACCGGCGATCGAAAGGTAACCCACATATGCTTCGTAAACCGTGTGATAAGTGTGAACCATCGGTGTTTTGGTTTTCTTTGAAATATGGCAGGATGCCGCGAAAGTGGAAAATTCGCAATTAGTGTGAATAACGTCGGGATTCCAGTCGATCAATTCCTGTATCAGAGTATTTTTTTTAGGAAGTCCGATTCGCGCCTTGGGATAAACTATGGATGCACTTGTTGAAGCTATAAGATAAACATTACCAATCCTTTTTTCTTCACCGGTATCTGAAAGGGAGAGGATTTTAACGTCATGGCCGTTATCTTTTAAGCCTTTTGCCAGTATTTTTACGGAGGTGACGATTCCGCTTATGCTTGGATCGAATAAATCAGAAGCAATAAGGATTTTCACGGATAATTCCCTTTCTTCAAAATAATTAAAGATATTTTACTACTTTTTTCCTTTTTATGTAAAGAATTCCAAGGTTTATGGTATAATAAATTATTAGTTATTCATAACTGTAAAAACAAAGTGATTATTTTTATAGGGGGGATTGTTATGTTTTGTTCACAATGTGGCGCTAAAATAGCCGATAGCAGCATATTCTGTCCGAACTGCGGTAATAAAGTTGTCCATGCCGAATCGCAGCCTCAGGTACAGACTGCGGTACAACCTCAGGCTCCTCAGCCTCAGCCGGTACAACCGCAGGCTAATAATGTTCAGGAGCAGTCTCAGGCTCAATTCGTTCAGCCAAATCCACAGCCTCAACCTCAATATCAGCAGCCCGTACCCGGAATGCAGGGCCAGCCTCAGATGCAGGGACAACCCCAGTATCAGCAGCCGAACCCTCAGATGCAGCCTCAGCCTCAGTATCAGCAGCCTAATCCTCAGATGCAGGGCCAGCCGCAAATGCAGGGCCAGCCGCAAATGCAGGGCCAGCCGCAGATGCAGGGTCAGCCCCAGTATCAGCAGCCGAGACCCCAGATGCAGGGTCAGCCGCAATTGCAGGGTCAGCCTCAGTATCAGCAGCCCAGACCTCAGATGCCCCCTCAGCAGCAGAATCCTCCCAAGAAAAAGAAGAAAAAAGGCGGACTTGTCGTCCTTATTATTTTCCTTGTTTTACTTTTACTCGCGCTTATTGCAGGCGGGGTAGTGTTTGTAATTTACAGCGGCATTTTAAAGAGCCCCAAGAAAGTATTTGCCGAAGATGTTGTTAAGATTTCTCAGAATGTCAATAATGAGATCCCGAATATGGGTATGATCCCTCTTGAAGCACTTCTGCATTTGGGAATCGATGATACCGAGAACTCTCATACAACCACAAGAACTACTGAGATCGTTTCTGATGCGATGAGTGAGTATGCCGTAGAACTTGTTCAGTCATACAGTTACAACAAAGACAACGGAGATACCGCTTACGATCTGACCGTTAA
>CACZOG010000268.1 GCA_902782715.1 uncultured Lachnospiraceae bacterium
ATCTTTCCGACGTCATGCAAAAGACCTATGTAATAAATTCTATCCAGATTATCATCGTCAAATCCCATTTTACGCGCAAGTTTCTTGGTGTAAAAGGCTACTCTGATTGAATGTCCTCTGGTATACGGATCCTTTGCATCGATGAAGTTCGTGAAAGTCTTCATGGACTGAATGATAATCTTCTGATCCAGTTCCTGTCTGATTTTGTACTGACGCTCTCTTAATAAAAGACCGACATTGATTGAGATGATAATTATCAGAATGAATGCCAAAACGCAGAGAATATAAAACATCGGGAAATCGGTAATCTTTGATTCCGGAACGCCCGTCAAAACAAAATCCGTTATTTCTTCATCACTGTTTGAGAAAAGAATAAAACCGAATGTAATGAAGCTCTTGGGTTCAATTATATCGTTATAACCCTGATCGGGTGTATTGAAAATGGTTATCGTACCGTCTTCGTTCTCGGTAAAAGAGATATTCCAGGAATCGTTGATTTCAGATTTTTCCGGCAATCTGACCGTTACTGTCCAGTCTTTTAAATTGCTGTATGTATTGTTATAGAGAACCGCATCGTACTGGTTGGCATGAAATCCCTTGTCCATCCAGCCTTTTGCTATCGGCATCTCTATTCCGATATCTTCTTTTTGAATATTTGTTGAGCCGTTCTGTACGCATCTGATTTCGGGTACACTTTTAACACGGATATGCAAAAAAACAAATCCGAGCAAAATCAAAAGAAACATCAACGGATAAACAATAATTAAGACTATTCTCTTCCCGGTCATTGCGAATTCCCTCTTTACGCTTAAAAAAACCAACTTTTATTATATCACATTAATTTGTAATACAACATTGATTTTCAACTACCAGGTGAAATCAAGAACCTTGTTGTTATATGCTTTAAAGCAGTTCTCTGGAGTCATGAATGAAATATCATCCTTAATGCACTTAATATTGTCAAGTTCCTCTTTGGTTACAAAACCGTAGATGTCCTTATTTCCCTTCTTGTAATGAAGAATATATCCATGTTTTCTTTTATCCGTCATGACCTTGTCAGCCATTCCGTTTGCCATGAAAACAAGTTCGTAAAGCTTATATTCTTCCTGAGATCTGTTGGGATAATCCTTAACATAGTCTTCAGGCCATTTCCACTCAAAGTATGCAACATAATCCTCATGTTTGGGACTTGTGTAACGGTAATCAACCATGCCGAGAGCATTGTATTTAATTTTTCTTACACCGCCTTTATAAACGTTTCCGTCCAAATCGGCAACTTTAAAATAGTACTCCGGATTATCATCATCGAATTTGATATCCATGTAATTTAAAACAAGTACTTCCGCAGCTTCCACTCTTCCGGAAGCAATTTCTTCCACAAACTTATTCCATGCAAGGGCAAGAAATCCGCCCTTAATGCCGTCTGCCTTTTCCTTGGGAAGCGGTTCAAACTTTAAGTCCTTAATCTCAGGTCTGGTTTCATCATGTTTGAGAATCGCATCACGTCTTTTTGCTTCCGCTTTAAGTCTCTCTGAAGGCTCCCATACACCCCAGTCAATCTCAATGGACTCAATTTTGTCCTCAACCGCTCTCTTGACCTGGTCTGCTGCCATCTCAAGAAAAGTTCTTGTTTTCTCTTCGGACTCCGCCTTATGCTGCTTTACAAAGTCGTCCGAATTCAAGTACTTCAAAAGTTCGCTTTCATCATAGTCTGCCATAATAATCCCCCTTATATAAAAATATAAATTTTAAACACTCAAATATTCTACCATATTTTCAGTCCCGATTAAACTGACTTTTATATCTTCATTCCATGTAATTCTTCATGAACTCCATGACCTCGTCCACTCTGCTCCAATCCTCAACAATTACAACAAAGCCGAATAAATCATCCCACTGAAATACCATTCCGAGATTATCTTCTTTGAACCGGAATTGCCCATCGCCCACTTCTTCAACATGCCACCCGTTTGCGTCCTTAATTCTCAGAATAAATTCAATCGGGCCGTTGCTTTCTTCTGCATCGCTCCAGTCAAATACCTTTTCTCCCCAGCCTGATTTATCCTTATCAAAGATATAAATCCACCGGTTTTTCTCATCAATATGTTGGATGTAATATTTATATTCCGGGTGTCTTTCCATATTTCTTACCTCAAAGACCTGAAAACATATCCTTCCAAAACAAGCCTTAAACCCGTGATAACAACACCACAGTTTCGCAGTGATAGGTCGAAGGGAAAAGATCCACGAAACTGCACTTCTTAATCGCATAGCCGTTGGCATAGAAACTTTCGAGGTCTCTTGCGAGGCTGCTCGGTTTGCAGGATACGTAAACAATGTTCCTTACACCGTAGCTTAATATCTTCTCAAGCGCTTTCGGATTGATTCCGTCACGCGGCGGATCAAGGATGATATAATCGGGAAGCGTATCAATGTCATCAAGACATTTTAAAACATCACCCGCGATGAATTCACAGTTGGTGACATTATTCCTCTTTGCACTTTCTTTAGCGGCTTCCACAGCCTCTTCAACAATCTCGACACCTATCGTTTTGCTTGTCGAATCCGCGATAATCTGTGCTATTGTGCCTGTGCCGGTATACAGATCGTAAACAACGGGTTTGCCTTCAACACCTTCAAAAAGATATTCCTTAACCTTTGAATATAAAAGCTCCGCCGCAAGGCTATTATTCTGAAAAAACGAGAAAGGTGAAATCTTAAACTTGAGTCCGAGAAGGTCTTCCTCAAAGTAATCCCTTCCGTAAAGAATCGTCTCTCCCTCGTCTTTTACCGCATCTGCAAGACTGTCGTTGTTTATATGAAGAATTCCCGCGAATGAACCCTTCAGTTCAATCGCAAGAAGTTTATCCTTCCAGTCATTTAAAATCTTATCCCATTCTTCTTTCGAATATGTATTCTTCCACTGTGACGAGGTTACGAGAAAGACAAGTATTTCTCCTGATTTTCTGCCTTTTCTGACACATAAATGCCTTAAAATGCCCTCATGTCTCATCTTGTGATAATAAGGCAGATTAAGCGCATAATAATATTCATACGTTTCTTTTAAAATGCGTCTGAAATCCTCATCCACAATTCTGCATCCGAATGTTTTTACAACATCATACGTGCTTCCTCTTTTGTGCATACCGAGTGCAAGAGGACCGTCTTTATACTCATCCGAAAAAGAGAATTCCATCTTGTTTCTGTATTCGTCTTTATCGGGACTTGCTATTATACCCTCATAACCTTTCTCAAGATCACCTGCATTTTCTCCGAGTGCATTTTTCAGAAGTTTTAAAAGCTGCCCTTCCTTGATCTTAAGCTGCTCTTCATACGGAAAAGTCTGATATGTACATCCGCCGCATTCCTTAAAATGAGGACAGGGATCGGCTGTTTCCTCAGGTGCTCTTTCGGTTACTTCTTCAAGTCTTGCTTCGAGTAGAGAATGTTTCTTCTTGTTTATCGTTGCGGAAACCTTTTGTCCGAGTATGGCATTTTTAACTTTAACGTATTTCTTTTCGCCGTCTTCTTCGACTTCCACGCTGCCTATATTCGGAAAATCGTATTTTACTACATATCCTTCGATCTTATCGCCTTTTTTCATCAAATTAACCTCAACATAAATTTCGCCGTCAGAATAACTGCCGGCGAAATATCATTTATTGATTTTATTTTACTATCAAACATCTTCCATGTAAACGTTATAATAATTTCCTGCACCGTAATCGGGCTCTTTGTTCATCGAGAAGATAAGCACGATCGAATAAACGAAGGGGAACACTATACTGATGATCGAAATCGGAAGTGCAAGTTCCTTGTCTCTGAATGTGCAGATCATGTCGTATTTTCTTCTCCAGTTAAATGCTATGAGCACAATGGGAAGAAGCAGATCGAGAAGCTGTCCGAAAGCCGGAACAACATTGAGTGCGATTATGATCGATGTTCCGAAATATGTAAGAACAAGCGTAACGATAGCCATTACATTTCTCTTTTTTGTCTTAAAGAAAACATTGAATTCTCTTCTTGGCAGAACAAATTCAAGATATGTCTGAGCTACGGGAATAAATGCAAGCCACGCATATTTGTAACCGGCCTTTTTAGCCATCTTAAAAAGTGCGATAGCGGGAAGCAGATACTCAAGTATGGTAAATAAAAGACCAATGATACCTGTTATAATCGAAAGGATGATGGAAAAAGCGGTTACGCCTATTCCGAGCATTCCCGACAGTGCGATCAGTATTCCGTAAATGGAGAAAGCGGAGCTGTTTATGGAATCCAGTCCTGCTTCCACGTTGTTTAATGAATCAAGCGCATTACCTGCGTTTAAAAGCAAATAGTTCATTTTAGTCTCCTTTGATATTCGGCAAAAATTTCAAGATATTCTTTTTCAACTTCTTCGAAGGGCTTAAACTCAATGTCGGGAGTTCTTACAAATCTGTAACCTTCTTCGGGCATATCTTCTCCGAGAAGTTCGCACATATCGTACGCAAGAAGATCGTCATCAATGCTTTTGACCTTCTTTTTCTCCTCTTCGGAAAGATCATCCAGACCAAATCTCGAATAAACCCTTTCTAAGAAATTATCTTCAATTTCTTTGTACTTGGGAAGAAACTGTTTGATGGGCCTTATCACATCGGACATATATGCTTCCGATGCATCGTGAAGAAGTGAAGCCAGTACTACTCTGTCGCTCTCGCCGCGTGCCACTGCTTCCTTTGCAGCATTGATACAGTGCTGTCCGACCGAATAGAAATGCGTCACCTGTCCGTTTCCCCTGCAGATATAAGAAAGTGCATGAGCTATGTCCTCGATGTTGATATCCTCATCTTTAGGATGTAACGGATTGAGCTTACGGCCCAGATATGTTTTCATGTAAACATTATTCTCGTCAACCATATAAAATTATTCTTCCTCGTATTCCATTTCGGGTTCAGCCTCTTGGGGCTCTTCCTTAACAGCTTCTTTTACATATATCGGATTAACCTTCATAGTGGGATTTCCGCCGCCCTGAGCGAGTGCAATTGCCCACAGATCTCTTCCGACAGAGCCGTTATTCTGATTAAACCAATTTAAACCGATTAAACCTATCATAATCAATCCCTCCTTTTTTATTTGTCATATTTGTCTATATATTCTTTCATAACCGTTGCGGCTTCATCATCGGCCGTACAGTTAAGTCGCGCTATTAGGCATTTTTCTTTTATGCCCATGATTATCTCAAACTGGGCATCCAAAAGTTCTTCGTCCCACGAAGGCGATATGTTTCTCTGCTGAACCAGAAGTGTTTTCCTGTCATCCGTTAATTCTTCCACGAAGTTTTCTTCACTTCGCTTTAAAAGAATTATTCCGCCAAGTTCATATTCACCTGTATCAAAAGTCTCGCTCGTTCCGCACCAGGGAAGCCCATAGACCATTGCTTTTCCGTCTTTTATTCCGATAAGATTCAGATCGCCGTTTATGACCTTTACATTGAACAGTTTGTTCCAGAGAGTCGAGTGTGTGGATTTTCCGATACCGGAAACTGCAGAGAAAAGCCATGCTTTGTTTTTGTATTCAATCGATGCGGAATGTATTGCCGTGATTCCTTCTTTTAATGCTCTGTAAAGGAATACGGTTCTTATTGCATGGAATAATATTTCTTTTCCGTCATCGCTCATGTCCTTTACGGTATAGAACCTGGCAAGCGTTCCCTCTTTGTTTAAATGACATTCTTCAATCTCTTTGCTTTCGGAAAACTGAAGTATATATCTGTCATTGCATTCTATCGTATTGATTGCCGAATTCCTTACAATCACTTTGCCGTTAAGCCAGATCGGAATGCAGTCATGTATAATCTCAATCCTTAAGTCTTCATTGTCAGCCGAATCATCTGTCTCAAATGCATCAAATTTATCCGTAAGGCACTCTTTGTCGCCGTAAAAACCGATGTTTATTCCTGCAATCAGGACACTTTTTATATGCGCGCATTCGGTCTTGACCAGTCCCGATTCAAGCAGCATTCCTCTTTCCGACAGTGTTTTCAGAAAAGTTTTTACATCCTTTTCGATAATCTGAATCTCATCACCGGATGCCTCAAAGTATTCCGCGCTTTTTTTAATCAAAATCTCAAGTGAAATATCTTCCTTTAACAATCCCCAGATAAATTCACCTGTTTCATTGACGGATATCCCTCTCATGCGATCTGCAATCATCTGACCGACCGGCAGAATATAAGGTTTGCCCGATATTCTTTTTATATAAAAAGAGTCGTTTCTTATCATACAAATCTCCATGTTTTATTTGTCTTAATTATAGCATTGAGCCTTTAAAAATGCTACAATGTCATTGGCTCACAAATTAGCGGTTTGGGGGAAATAATGGACGATATTAATCTTTCTGAGAAAATTAAAATAACCGATTTGCTTGCCCAACAAAAGAGCGTCACGATTCATCCTCAGGGATTCAGCATGTATCCTTTAATATACCCGGGGAGAGACCGTGTAACCATTTCGCCCATAGGAAGCAGAAAGATAAAAAGAGGCGATGTGCTGCTCTACAGACGACAAAGCGGCAGGCTGATTCTTCACAGAGTTTATAAAATAAAAGATTCGAAACTCTTCCTGGTTGGCGATAATCAGTCTGAAATCGAAGGTCCTCTGGATACTTCCCGGGTTTACGGAATCATGACGGAATTTTATCATGGAAATGCTCATTTCAGTGTCCGTAATCCTCTGTATTTCCTGTCATGGCAGATCTGGCTTTTCCTTCTTCCTTTCAGGAAGCCTTTATCGGAATTTATTCATAAAATAAAACCTGCAAAAAAATAAAGGAAACAATCCTTATCGATTGTTTCCTTTTTGTTTTCCTTAAAATCTTCGCTTTACAGTTTCACAAGGAAATTGCTTAAAAGAATGATAATCATGCAAACGGGGCAGATGACCAGAATCATTACCTTATAAAGGCCTTTGGCACCGAATTTCTTCTCACCGTTAAGTACCTCATCCTCAATGTATTTGGTCTTGACGAAATACCCTATAAGGATGCATGTTAACAGCGAAACTACAGGCATTATCACATTGTTCGAAATGAAATCATAGAAGTCAAGGAACTGATATCCGAAAATCGTCACTTTATCCCAGATACTGTATCCGAATACTGAAGTCATGCCCACGATGATAACAAATGCGAAACATATAAGCGTTCCATAATATCTGTTAATTTTGGTTTTCTCGCATATAATCGATACGATGGTCTCAAGCAGTGAAATCGATGATGTAAGTGCAGCAAGCGCTACAAGGAAGAAGAAAAACGTTCCCACAACCTGTCCGCCCTTCATGGTCTTAAACACATTCGGAAGCGTAATAAACATGAGGCTGGGACCTTTGCCGAGCGCTGCGGGATCTCCGCCAGAAAATGCGAAAACCGCAGGAATGATAATCATGCCCGCAAGAAAAGCAACAGCCGTATCGAATATTTCAATCTGTCTTACAGAACCTTCAAGCGAATCTTCTTTTCTCATGTAAGAACCGTATGTAACCATAATACCCATGGCAAGCGACATCGAATAGAAAAGCTGTCCCATGGCTGCAACTAGGGTTTTTAAGAATGTCGTAAACGTAAATCCCTTAAAATTCGGAAGAACATAGTATTTCACACCCGAAAGCGCGCCGGGAATCGTAAGCGTGTAAACCGCTATGCCTACAATTAAAACAAGCAGAACGGGCATCAGTATCCTACTCATCATTTCAATGCCCTTTTGTACGCCAAGAATAACAACTATTGCCGTTAAAAGCGCGAAAGCAATAAAGAATATTGTGGGCTGTTTCCAGTCTCCGATAAATCCTGTGAAGAATTCTCCGTCATCGGCAACCGTTTTGCCGTAACCCGTTGCAAAAATAGCAAGGAATTTAAGTACCCATCCGCCTATAACACAGTAATACGGGGTAATGATAAAAGGAACAACCGCAGCTATGGGGCCAAGAAATGCAAATCTTTTGTCTACATCCTTATACGCTCCTATAACCGACTTTCCCGTTTTACGTCCGATACCGATTTCGGTAATCATAAGGGAAAAACCGAATGTTACGGCCAGTATCAGATACACAAGCAGAAAAATGCCTCCGCCGTATTTAGCCGCAAGATACGGAAATCTCCAGATATTTCCAAGGCCGACGGCAGAGCCTGCTGCCGCAAAAATAAAGCCTAATTTACTTCCAAAACCTTCTTTTTTCATTTTATCCATATTAATTATCTTCCAAGATTTATTAATTAAACACGCCTTTTATTTTATCCCTTAACGTGTTAAAAGTCAAAACGTAAGCGGCTATCAAAAGAGCCTCAGGCAATTAAAAATCCCTGATCAGTTTGTCTATCTCAATGTCATCAAGAACCGCTAATTTCTTGTCTTTTATCTCATATACTCTGTTGCATATTGTAAGAACGGTAGGCCTGTGGGTTGTGACTATGCATGTTCTCGGGTATTCATCCTTCATAATGTTCTTAAGAAGTTTCCTCTCCGTTTTGACATCCAGTGCGCTGGTGGCTTCGTCAAGCAGAAGAATCGGTGATTTTCTTATTATTGCCCTGGCTATTGACAGTCTTTGAGCCTGACCTTCCGAGAAACCGCCTCCGCGTTCTTTTATTTCACTGTTTATTCCGTCGGGAAGCTTCTCAACAAATTCCCATGCGCATGCCATCTTTAACGCATCGATAATCTCCTCATCCGTCGCATCCGGCTTAACGCTTCTCATGTTATATGCAATTGTTCCGGAGAATAATGTATTTCCCTGAGGCACGTATGAAAAAATCTTTCTTGCCGAGGGATCCAGTGAAAGAAATTCCTTCGCTTTGCTCTCATCTTCTCCGTTATATAACGTCGCTTTGCCTTCTTTGGTAAAGATTAACGAAAGAATAATTCTTAACATCGTTGTTTTTCCTTCGCCGGAAGGACCGACAAGCGCTACTATTTCATGAGGATGTGCGCACATTGACGCATTTTCGAAAACGTTTTCGTTTCCTGTTTTGTATTTGTACGTTATATCGGATATGTTAAGACTGATACCCTCGTCTTTATACTTTTCCATAAAGGCTTTTGCCGCATCATCGTTTGAATAGTCTTCTCTGGGCATTTCAACGATATCCATAAGTCTTCCTGCCGAAGTGGTAAGGCTTATGATAGACGGAATAACCGATGTAAGATTGTTCAAAGCACCCGTCAGCGAACCGGACAGTCCCAGAAACATCGTCATGGTACCGTAAGATATTGCTCCGCTCCACACTCTGTAAATTCCCCATCCGTATGAAGAATATGAAACAAGCATTCCGACGGTTGTAAAGAGAATCGAGGTCCATATGGACATTCTTTGAAATTCCAGTCTCATGGAGATATATTCTTTCTGAATGTTTTTCAGATTCTGAACATAAAGCTTAATCAGATCGAATGCTTTGATTGTCTGAATATTCGAAAAAGCCTCCTGGTTAAATCCGGTCATTTTGGCGCTCATCGCAGCGCTTCGTTCGTTGTTTTTAACCATTCGTCTCATGAGTGTTCTGGATAAAATAAAAGATACCGGGAGTCCTAAAAATGCAAAAATCGCGAACGACGGATCGAAATAAATAATCATTGCAAAAGCAGATACAAACCTGCATACATAAATAATAATGTTGGGCAGGAAATTAAGTACACCGTTTGATATATTGCTTGCATCCGAGCTCCATCTTGTAAGCAGATCGCCCGTGTGATAAGAGGTTAACGATTCCCAGTCCGTAACAAGTATCTTTGAGAAAATGTCCGACTTGATTTCAGCATCAACTTTCATGCTTATCCATGATGATACATATGAGGTAACCTGGGTGAAAAACATCGACACGATATTAAAGACTATCATCATTACGAAGTATTTAACCACTTCTCCTGTTTTGTGCCCTGTGATGATATCTACCAGATCTCTGGATATAAGGCCCAAAAACAGCGATACTCCGATTCCCGACAATCCCAGAACCGTATAAAAAAGCATATGCCAAAAATAATGCTTTGCATAACCGTAAATCCATTTGGCCTGCAAACGCATCGATTTCAATCTTCCGGCTTTTATTCTGTCAATATAAAACCCTATTTTTGACATTTCGCTCCCCTGTGAACTGCATTTTTTAACTACTTAACTATATCAAAAAAACGAAAATAAAAAAACCCTATAAAAATAGGGTTTTAAAATTAATAAATTTTATTAAATTACCATGTATGCTGGCTGCACTCATGGTTGCAAGACAAAGAATCAACGCTTATAACGGAAAGACCGGGTTCTGATTTAACTTTGAAATCCGAGAGACCTGCATTGTCGGATGCATTGTGATGATAGGAACCGTTTGCTACGCCGAATTGAATCGTCAATACGCTGGTTCCGTCACCGCTGATTGTTGCTGCCATACTGTCGCAATAAGTTACAGGCTGGTTAAATACAATCTGAAGTTCTCTTCCTGTACTGTGATGTCCATCGGTAGCTTCATGTCTTCCGTCAACATGGATTACGTAATAATCCATTCCTTCTGCGGGTTTCTGTGCAACATATCCTGTGTATGTGTAGCAATCTCCGCTTCCTGCATAAACACCTTCTGCCAATTCTTCGTTAAGTAATACTACAGGTTTTTCATAGTTTCTCATGGTTTTTCTCCCTTTTTAACTATATACTGAGAACACATAATTTCATAATATCCTCAAATTACCACCATATTATATAGTAATCGATTTCAAAAAGCAATAAAAATTAAAGCTGTTTCATAGCATTTTATCGTTATTTCGTGTTGTCCCGGGACTGTCCGATTTCATGTAAAAAAGCGCTCCATTTTTCGCAGATTTCTTTTGAATCAAAATTGCGGACATAAATGTTTGCGGCTCGGGACATTTCTTCTCTCTTCGCCTGATTATCCATGAGGATTCCCATCTTTTCGGCGAGATCATCGATATTCTCATTCTCGGCCACAAGTCCGGTTTTATTATCAACTATCAGTTCGCCGACACCCGCTTTGCATCCGAAAGCAACACAGGGAAGTCCGTACGACATGGCCTCAAGAATGACCATGGGAAATCCCTCATTTCTTGAAGGAAGAACATACAGAGATGCCTTTTCGTAAAGCTGTCCGATTTCATCGACAAATCCGGTCATCTCGACATTTTTTATGTTCTCATTTTTGATTAAATCGTTCAGGGAATCTTTTTCCTCTCCGTCCCCGGCTATAACCAGTTTCCAGTCTTCCCTGCCTTCAGATACTTTCTTCCATGCTTTAAGAAGCATGTCGTATCCCTTTAGGTATGTAAGTCTTCCAATCGAGATGACAGTTTTTTCACGGTTTTCGTAATTGTCGTAAATCTCAAACGGCGAAGGATTGTAAATGGTATAAACCCTGTTTCCGATTTTGGTGTTTTTCCTGTAATATTCCCTGTCTTCCTCGGAAAGAACCACAAGCGCATCGGCTTTTTTGCATACAATTTTCCTTGCGATTTTTCGAAGAGTTTTATAATACATGAAATTATAAAAGAAATTAAAATGTTCCCAGCCAATCCATTTTATTTCTCTGTGTTTCTTTCTGGCAAAATAAGTATAAAGGCCGAGAATAATATCCACATCAACCCAGTAATCGGGCTTTTCGGTTTCCATTATCTCTGAAAGATCTTTAATGTTCTTACGGATTTTTTTGGAAAATCCTTCGGCTTCCATGTATATTGTTTTAATTCTTTCATCAAGAGGATAATGACTTCTCTTCTCTCCGCACATGCTTACAATCGTTACATCGAAGCCTTTTTTCGCAAGTCCGGATGCAACAAGACAGAGTACTCTCTCTGTGCCGCCGGCTCTGTCGATTCCTCCGCTGAAAAAAACTGTTTTATTCATTGGATTTATCACCTTTTGTTTCAAAAAGATTCATATTCTTAACGAGTTCACTCCGCTTGGCAGCTTTTCTGTAAAGCTGTCTTCCGGAGATTCCTCCCCTGACCTTTTTATTGTTATTTACAAATTTTATATACGTTGCTGTCCATAAAACAGGCCATATAACAAACACTTTTCCGGCCTTCGGGAAGTTTAAATGCATCTGATGATGGAATTCCCTGACATAATCCGAAAAGCCTTTGCCGCGAAGAACAACCATACGGTCATTCTCCATTTTGCCGAAGTCTCCCGCATTCATTACATCCGCCATAAAAGAATCCGCATCCGTATCATCGGATATATTCATCCATCCGACCTTTTTTTCATCAAGCGACAAATACTTAACGCATGCTTTCGTAACGATATCCGAGAAACCTTTTATTCCGCTTTCGTTTACAAGCTTAAGATATTTCTCTTTCATTTCATCGGAAATATCCCTGTCAAAGAACAAAGCCCAGTCGCAAAGCAGTTTGAGGCCGAAGCCTTCGCGAAGGAAATGCTGAAGCATATGCAAAAGAAGTTCATATGCGTGATAAGCATCATCAAGCATCGGAACTTTTATTCCCATGCACTCTCTTAAAACGATTTGATTCGCGCACTCGGGAAGCCTTTCTTCGATATACGTATTAATCCTCCTGTCATCAAATGGTTCCGCAAGCATGGAATGAAGTTCTGCGACAACATTTTCATGTCTTAATACGACATGATGAAGCGCAAGCTGTTTTTCCTCAACGATAAAACCTTTAGAAACAAGTATTTCAACAGCTTTTTCCAGATTGTCTTTTTCGGTAATAAGAACATCGATGTCACTGCTTTTTCTTAATTCGGGAACGGGATAAAAAGAAGCTGTTGCCGAACCTTTAAGGATGCATGCTTCGATCTGACTGTCTCTTAAAGTATCG
This sequence comes from uncultured Lachnospiraceae bacterium, assembly GCA_902782715.1. Classification (GTDB taxonomy): domain Bacteria; phylum Bacillota; class Clostridia; order Lachnospirales; family Lachnospiraceae; genus UBA3766. The sequence continues at coordinate 12,806 of CACZOG010000268.1, forward strand.
ATAATGCTCTTCCCTTCATACAGATATCTGTAATTCTTTTCAACTATTCCGCGCGCCTCTTTCGTAACGGAAGCTTTAATTTCTTCTTTCAGATTTTCATCGGCTTCGCATAAATCGTATAAGAAAGGAAGAACGCTGTGTTTTCTTGCATAATCGATAAATTCTTCTTCATCGATTCCTTTTTCCGGACATTCTTTTGATATGACAAATTCCTCATCGGCTTTTTCGTCAAATGCCGCATTTACGGCTTTTATAAGAATTTCCGCCCTGGGTGACAGTTCCTCTTTTTCACTGTCTTTCATCTTTCTTTTATTTAATATCGAAAGTCCTTTTTTCCAAAGGAATTTAAATTCTTTTGTATGAGAATAAAGAATCAGATATGCAATATTGGTTATTGCAAAACATATAAGACTTTTAACTATTCCGCCGGGGAGTCCTTCCATCGGAATCCTTGCGCAAAGCATGTTTTCCGATAAGAACAAACCGGCCGTAACCAGCATATAGATTAAAAATCTTGCAAAGAATTTAAAACTATTTTCCTTAAGTCTGTATTTGTAGAATACGAAAGGCTCTATCCAGAGCGATGTTGCAACGCAGCTTATCAGAGTACCCAGGAATATTCCGAGAACGCCGTACAGTCTTCCTAAAATAATCGATACTGCAAGATTTATTACGGCTTCCGCAACGGACTTATACCTGTCATACCAGAAAAGTCCCATGGAATCCCTGAAAACCAACGTCGGCTGACGCATTCCAAGGATGTAAAAGTTGATACATAAGATTAGCGTAATGTCTTTGGTGAACACATATTGCGATCCGAAACTGAATCCCACGAAACCGTCAAGAATCTGGAACATGCAGATAAAGCAGATTCCGAATATCCACTGTGCAAGGAAAAACGTGGATTCGTATATTTTCTTTATTCTCTCTTTTCCCTCAAGAACTCCGAGATTTCCGACACTTGCGGCGATGCCCTGGAACATCTGTGTGAGAACCTGATTGACGGAACCTATCACAAGAAAATAATTCGAATAAATGCCGACGGCAACCGTGGATACAAGAGACGAAATCAGAAGGTTGTCGGTATTGTTTACAACCACCTCTCCGATTTTGTGAAGAAGCATGGCCTTGATGTTTTTGGCTATATTATCCTTCTCATCTTTGGGAAGCTTAAGCGTGTTCTTCTCTTTAAGATACGGATACATTTTGTTGGCTTTGTAAGTAATAAGAATATTGCTTATAAGCGTACAGGTTATCATGATTATCAGATAAGCAAAGAAGTTTCTTGTAAGCGTTAAAAATACAATCTGAAGAATGGCAGACAAAGCCCACGAACCCGTCTGAATCGAAACGCTTATGTAGTTTTTCTGATGGGCATCTATGAGGGTTCTTTTATATATTCCGACATAGGAAAGAACAGTATTTAAAAGAAACAGAATGTAAATCAGAATAAGATGGTCGACTTCGGGTTTGTTTTTAATGAGAATATCCATAAAAGGGATAACGCAGAGACCCGCTGCGGTAACAAAGAGCGCAACCAAATAATAAAATCTCTTATATAAGAGCATAAGAGATTTCTGTTTTTCCTTATCGCCTTCGGCAACCGGTTTGTATAAAGCAAAAGTTATTGCAGTACCCATTCCGAGTTCCGAAATCGAAAGGATATTTAAAATATTTCCGAAAAGCCCGTTTATTCCGACATAATCTTCGTTTAACGTATGGGTAAATACCACTCTTGCGGCATAACCAAGCAGAATTGCAATAATACGTGCCGTTATTGCAACTGAAGAATTGATTGCGGAATATTCGGTTCTGCTTTTACTGTTTTTATCCATATTCACAAATAAAATTTATTGAATGGCGAGTTCATATGTATTTCTCTGATTCTGTTCAAAATAGTAACATACGAAACTGTCATCTTCATAATAAGTCTTAAGTTCGCCGGGATACAGTCTGTCGAACTTACTGCACCATGCATAAGCTTTGGACTCAACAAGCGTTCTTCTTGAAAGATCGGAATACTCATTTATCGTTCCGCTGACAAATTTGCCGTAATCCGTTTCCGCCATTTCATCCGATATTTCGCTGCATACAACGTCCGGATAAACACTGTATCCGGGATCGAGATATTTGTCGTAATTGTTAAGCGCAAGCCATTTGGGTCCGGAGGCAAAATGCATGTGGGGATATTTAATGGGTTTCTTCTCAACAAATATAAACACATATTTCGTGGGCAGTGTGTACGAATCCTCGTAATATGCCGCATTGACAAAATCGACAAGTTCTTCATGGTAACCGCAGTCAATTATCTGATAATATTCTTCGGTGGTTGACACAATCGTAAACTCATAAGGATTAACGTCTTTCATAATCGAAAAAGCACAGTCAACGGCTGCATTGTATCTTCCCAGACAGTAATAAAGATAACTGTGGTAATTACCCGACATAACCGTAACCGCAACGGCCGAAACCATTCCCGCAACACCGATTGCGGCGCTTATCTTTTCCTTAACCGTGTAAACGGGGAATGACATAATAAGATCCAGCGGGACAAAGAATATCGCCAGTGAAAACAGCTGGGAAAGCGCACATATTCTTCCGCTTTCAAGCAGCTCGGGCAATCCCAGAGCAGGTGTGCTGTTTAAAAGGTTAAAACAAATGCCAACCAGTGCCAGCATAAGGTATCCGTCGTATCTTTCCGCATTTATGTCTTTGTTTTTTATATGTGCTATAAGAAAACCGATTTTTAATATGAGCCATAACCACAGAACAACAAGTTCTGCTATAAGAATAACCGGAGCACGTTTGACGCCATGCATGAATACGTAGGTTCTCGTATATATGTTATCCAGTTTCCAGGAAAGTGACTGTCCGTTTCCTCTTTTAATTCCTCTTGTTTTTTTGCCTGAGAGTGCTTTCGAAATATCAACATCTTTTGCCGCAACCTGTTTGAAACTTATGTCGTATCCGGTCACAATCTCGTATGCCTTTTCTTTTATCACGTCTGTATCGGGCAGTTCATTTGAGGCTATCGAATCTTTTATAAGATTAAGAGCCCAGTTGATTGAACCCTGGAATTCCTTACCCGTTGCCAGAGCCGCAAGCATCGGAACGAATGCAATGAAAACTCCTATTAAAACTCCGAGGAAAAGGTTTAAGAAACTCCTTTTCTTAAAGAGTTTGGGAATAAGAGGAATGACACTCATAAGGCATAAGAAGAACGCCATAATGGTGGCATAAAAATGTATTGAAACCGTTCCCGCAAGTGCAAGAACAAAAATATACAGTTTTGCGTTTTTTAACGATTTATCGTCTTCTTTTCTTCTTAAATATTCAATAAGATATGCGGCACAGATGAAAATGCAGGGGTAAGCAAATTCCTGAGGAAGCGTCCATGCCATTCTCGACATTCCGAGGATCGGGAATGAGCCTTTTACATCCATTACAAGGAAAAGCACAACTGCAAGCACCGGGGAATATTTCCACTTAAAAAGCTGTTTAAAGAACACATATGCGGATACAAGAATAACCGCAACATGAATTCCTTCGACATACATAAGCGCCGAATAAATCTTTATTCCGAAAAGCGCATTAATCATATAAATAAAACAATGCATGCCTTCGGGATAAATACCGCCGCCGAAAGATTCGCCTTTGACAAGATAATAAATCCATTCGTGGTGAACATACATATCGCTGGCAGCATACGAAAAATCAAGGAAACCGTTCCATGTGAAATATAACATTCCGTATATAACGGCAACAATAAGCATTATATACACAACGGCATTTCCTTCAAAGAACTTCCCTGACAGCTGTCTGAATTTTGCGAACATATCCCTGATTTTATTGAAAACTTTTCGCATAAAAGTTTTCTTTCCCATTGTTCCGGAGGTTATGTATTTTAAGTTGTTCGGAAGGTTTCTCTTCTTCAAGTTAAGTGCTCTGTATACTGCAAAGACAAAAGCTCCGTAGAAAAGAACCCTTATTACCCAGACATTCAGAAGATGACACGTACCAAGAAGCAGAACTACTGTGTTAATTAAGTTAATCATTGTTACAACACAGAATGCAAATCTGAAAGTTCTTGTTTTGCCTTTTAAGAATCTGCCGAACACCACGGAAGGCCATATGAACATAATAAATGCATAAGCAGGCAGTACTTTTAAGTATTCAATTATCCAGTAAATTGTTTCATTCATTATTTCTGTTCCATTCTTCCGAGATATACTCTTCCGTTCTCATCACATTCATTGGCGAGAAATACCGTTCTTTTATCGGATGTCCTTTCCGCTTTAAGGAAAACATCGCCTTTAAATTCCGATATTTCCGCTCTTATTTCTTTTTCTTCGCCCGATAAAATACCGTTCAATGCAGATGATAGGGATATTTCTCTTTTTTCATCCGCATTTGACAATTCAATCTTGAGCGTTGTATCAAAATATGCCGGAGCAAAACCGTCATTGGAGATTTTAATGCATAAAATTGTTTCCCCTTTTTTATCAGTTTTTGCTTTGACATTTTTAACCGCAAATCTGTAACCGAGATGATTTCCCACATAATCGTAGAGCGAAATCTTCTCTTTTAAGGCGCCCCCGTTATACCGGTTCTTCCATTTGTCGAGAACTTCTTTGTCGTGTTCGCTGTTTAAATACGTAACACCGCTTCTTTTAAGCCGGTTAACGACATATTCCCAGTCATAATCCCCTTCATCGTTATTTACCGCTTCACCGCCGATGGGATTCTTTTCGGAAATAATACCGATAAACTCCGTCTCCTCATTCGCATTCCATTCGCATCTGAAACCGACTTCGTTTTTTGATTTATACCCGTACGTTCCGAGGTCCGTATCCGACCCGAGCATTCCGTCATTGAAGATTCCGGTTCTTATGGATTCAAGGCTTTGCTTCTTTGAATAAGATGAATACAGTTCTCTCCACTGAAGCGGTTTTCTTACAGCAAGGAATATGCTTTTGTCTGTCTGTTCAAATATCTTTCCTATCTCGGACAGCTTCTCGGGAAAAACATATTTCGAGGAATGCATCTCTCCCCAGTTTCCGACGATAAGTCCCTGAAGTATAAATACTTTGTCTTTATTGAGATTAACTGCGTCTTTAATGCTCTTGGCGTGGTTTAAAACCGCGGAAAAACTGCCCGGTTCGGTTTCCATTGCCCTTCCCGAACGGTCATATGCAAATCTTAAAATGACATCTTTTCCTATTTCATTGAAAAATGTCAGTATTTCGGTTATTTGAGCATTGTCTTCCTCTGTAAAACTTCCGTTTCCGATTTCACTTATATCGATAAATGCCATCACAAGAGTCTGTGAAGGATCAAGTTCTTTTTCGATTTCAGCAATGTTTACGGGTTTTCTTAAAACAAAATAAAAAATCCTGTACCATCCTCTTTGCGGATTAACAAGTGCATCGCTTTTTTCCGACAATAAAGCCGGCGTAAACTTTATTCTTTTTTGATTACGTCGCAAGAGAATCATTCGGCTTAACTTTCTTATCGATTTTAAGTATTTTGATTCGAATCCATACTGCTATTATCGAATAAACCATTCTTATCATATATATAAGGGGTTTAAGGCCCGAGTGCATGCTTTTTCCGGTAATTCTCTGATGCATAAGCGCAGGGATTTCCTTAACGTTATACCCGAGCATTATCATCTGAAGAATCATATTTGCATCCGGATACTGATCGTCAAAATGATCGAATCCGGCATAGTAACAGAAAGCCCTTCTCGAGAGCCCCTGAAGTCCGGTTGTCGGATCCTTGATGGTTCTTCCCGTAAGCATTTTGATAATGCTTCTGAAGATAACATATCCCGCATCCTTCGCAAGCGTTGATTTGTACTCGGGAGACTCTTTCATGAATCTTGAACCGAGAACTATATCGGGAACTTCGTTGTTCTCGTCGGGAGTAACAAGCGTATTGTATATCTTAAGCACATTTTCGGGGTCATGCTGACCGTCTCCGTCCATCTGTATTACGTAACTGTAATTATATCTCTTGGCATAGAGATATCCGACCCTAAGTCCGCTTCCGTAACCTAAATTGTAGATGTTTCTTACTACTTTATGTCCTCTGCTTCTTACCACCTGACCGGTGTTGTCGCTTGAAGCATCGTTTACTACCAGTACATCGCAGATGTCCGAAATATCTTTTCTTTCAAGTTTTTCAAGCAGCGTTCCGATATTCTTTTCCTCGTTGTATGCGGGAATAATAATCAAAACGCTTTTTCTCTTTTTCGACATTTATATATACGTCCTTTTATATTAGTTTAAGCAGTTTGTAAGTATCATCATTAATATCAAGATATCTTTTTTCGGCGTTCGAGCCGAGTTTTTCGCAAAGTTTTTCATCATGCAGCAGAGTCATTATTTTCCCGCTTAAGTCATCTGGATCAAGCGTTGTTACAAGCGCATCGTCATTGCTTACCTGTTCAAGATTGCTTTTGCAGTCGGATACGATTATCGGTCTTCCGAGAATCATGGCTTCCCTGATGGCTATGCTTTTACCTTCGTATCTGCTGGCGTGAACATATATGTCACACTGTTTGATATAAGGATAAGGATTATCTTTTACGCCTGTTAAAATAAATGAATCCTTTAAACCGTATTTATCGATAAGCGCCTCAAGAGTGCCTCTTAGCTCGCCCTCTCCGAGAACATACCATCGTATGTTTTCGCCTTTTTCAATCAGTTTCCTGCAGGCTTCAACGGATACGTCTATTGCCTTTTGTGCGGTTAATCTTCCGACGGTAACGATTCTTTTTCCGTTATAATCATCCTCAAATCCGATTCCGTCATTCGCCTTATTTATAATCTCGTCTCTGTCGATGATATTTTCGAAAACATCGGTTCTATCCGCGCATTCCGGATAAACCTTCATGAAACTTTCTTTTACATCTTCCGAAACGGTAAAGATTTTATCGAAGTTCAGATATTTGTTTTTATCAAGCTTCCTGTTATATCCCGCTTCAGAGTAGTTGACATGAATGAATGCGGCCTTTTTACGGGCTTTGACATAATCAGCCACATAGTAAGCAGAAGCTCCCTCTATATAGGCCACCGCCAGATCGTATTCGTCATCAAAAGTTTCGCTTCCGTCCGAAAGAGCCTTCCAGAGCAGTTTGTCGGGCAGTACTTTTCCGGAAAAAACCATTTTTATTCCGTTTCCGGCAATATAAAAGAAATTCTTTATTATGCTCGCATTTGAAAACAGCAGTTTTATTATTTTTTTCTTTAATGCTTTTTTGCCTTCCCCGGAAAGAACACTTGAATTGTCGTAATTTTTGTTAAGCAAAACAACATTCCCGGGAATCCTTTCAATGAGTTCTCCCTGCGAAAGTATTACATACAGATCAATCCGGTATTCATCGGGATCGAATCTCTTAATCAGTTGTATAAGAGCCGCTTCGGCGCCGCCTCTTCCGAGTGTGTTAATTACGAACAGAATCTTTTTCATTCGCGGAAACGTCTTCCTCCATTGCTTCCATCTTTTTTCTCAGTTCTTCAACTTCACTGTTAAGCAGCGAAACCTGTATGGCCAGTTCGTTGTTTTTCTTCATGGTTTCCGTAATTCTGATACTGAAAAAATAAATCGCATATGTGGCTATTACAAAGAAAACAATTATCATGATAAGTCCGGAAGTGGATAAATACGTTTTCCATCCGTCCGGTCTTACAATAATACCGAGAATAATAAAAATCAGCGCTCCGAGTCCCCACGGAACGACAACAACCTCCGACATCTTCTTTCTGACAAGAGAAATGACGCCCGTAATAAACATCGATGCTCCGAAGGCAATCAAAAGTATCTGAATAAACAATCCGTCTCTCATTAATACCTACCCTTTCTGTTTTTCCCTTTCAGACTTGAATAAACCAGGTTGGAAGGTTTTCTGCCCTCACCTTTTTTCATGAGGTTTCCTTTGCAGAAAACATGAATGTCAAGATTCTTTTCTATGTGTCTGAGTCTTAAATATGCGCATACAAAGCCTACCATTGATCCGAATACGAGACCGAGTCCGAACCATATGGGCTTTAAGAATGTCGAGAACCATGCACCGATCAAAGTTGCCACGCAGAATACAAGCGCGGTAATCAGAGCACCGTCATAATCATTGTAATAGTAAAGGAAAATGATTTCCGCATACATTACAAAGAGAATAAAATATCCCGCTGCCAGACAGGGATAAATCTGCATTACCAGACCTGCCAGACCGAATCTCGGAAGGAAAATTATCGCGAGAAGGAAAACAACAACGGAAACAATAAACTGTATTCTGACAAGGTTTAAAAGTTCCTCCGAAAGCTGGCCGAACATTCTTCTTTTTGATTCTTCGATATCCATTTTTCTTCCGCCGATTACAGCCTCGGAATATCTTTTATATCTTTCGTGGAAGAACATTTCAACTCTTGAGATGAAAATAACTGTCGCGGAAATGTTTGTAAACATCGCAAGACATGTCGCCATGTCATAACTCATCATGCTGACAAAGCATTTAACAACGATAATATGCATATCCGTCGTCCAGAAAACGAAATTGTGGATATAAAGTCCCAGTGTGTAAAGGAAATTTATAACAACAAGCTGCCAGTATTTCTTGAAGTATCTTAAAACTTCCATGTATTTGCCGGAATTCTCTCTGAAATAGCTTCTTATCTTTGCAAATTCCAGAACGCCGATTAATATAAATCCGACATCAAGCGAAACAAGCATTCCGTATGTGCATTCGAAATTAAATACCTTCACAAGAAGAAGGGATAAAAGAACCGTAACCGTCATTCCGAGAAGGAAATAATACGAAATCTTCTTATAGTCCTTGCAGATAGAAAGATAAAGCATCGAATAGAAAACAAACATCAGTGCCATATATCCCGCATATCCGGTAAGAACATAATAAAGCGGAACCTGTCCGACAAAGTATTCCCTTATGATAAAAGGAATGCCCACTGCTGACGAAAGGATAACATTCATTACGAGTCCGACATGGAAACAGGGCATAATATCCTCATATGTTTCCCAGTAAATTACATCGGACATATACTTGGACAATACCGCATTAAAAGGTGATGATGTAAGAAGACCGAAAATAAATATGTACAGTACGGTTGATGCATACAGTTCCCTCGTCAGATATCCGAGTTTGGAAAAGCCGAGAAGATACTGCATTATCATGATTGCCATGATTACAAGGAAAATAGGGGCAACCGTGATAACGGTACTGTATCCGAATCCGAATACATTCGTCGTAATTGTGTTTTTGTTGTAGATTTTATTTAATCTGACACCTATTCCCGCCAATTAAATTTTCCACCTTTCCGATACCGATTCATACAGAAGATCTTTCATGTCATCGTATATACCGGTATATTTTTCTCTCATCATTTCAACTCTGTAATAATTGTTGACACGCCTGAAGCCTATCTCGCCCATTTGAGCGCGTTTTTCTTCCATAATCGCAAGTTCTGTCATTGCATGCGCTATCTCTTCGATATTCATGATATGACATATAATTCCGGCTTCTCCGTCCGTATCATCTTTGGATCCGTAAATCAGTTCGCGGCAGTCGCCGACATCCGTTGCGATAACGGGTTTTTTAGCGGCAAAACTTTCAAGAATGGTTAAGGGCTGACCTTCGCTTATACTGGTTAAAACCGTATAATCCATTCTTCCGATATAATTCGTCACCTCAACTCTTCCCGTAAAGACAACGTCCTGTATCCCCATCACCTCAACGAGTTCGTAGCATTCTCTTGCATACTCCTCATCCTCGTCCGTGGGTCCCATAATCCAGAGTTTAAGATTCGGAACCTCTTTCTTTGCGAAAGCAAATGCACGAATCATGGTTTTTATTTCTTTTATCGGAGAAACCCTGACAATTGCGCCGATATTTACATAGTTTTCATCTTCGGGAGTTTTACCCGGGATATTCAGGAATCTTTCAACATCTATTCCGTTCGGGGTTATTTCAATTTTGTCCCGGCTGCAGCCGAGTTCCATCTGAAGTTCTCTTGCATGTTCATAAAGGCAGGTTACCCTGTCCGCTCTGTCGTACGCCAGCTGTGACATCTTCTTGAACTGTTCAATCCAGATGTTCTTATAAATTCCGGCAACCCATGAAGCCTTCAGGAGTTCCTCTTCTCTTTCTCTTGTGTATATACCGTGTTCCGAAATTAAGAGTTTACAGCCGTGAAGGTACTTGGCCATTCCTCCGAGAAGCCCCGCATATCCGGTCGATACACAGTGATAAACTTCAGCCTCGGGAACCTTGGTTTTTAAAATCAGGAAAAGAGGCAGATAAATGGATCGCATCGTCCAGAGGAAATCCGAAAAAACGATCTGCGAATAGTTCTTGTCATAAAATTCCTGAACAATATGAAGAAAATCTGCTCCCATAAGAATATCGTCGATAGAGAAAGATGTCTTCTGGAACAAATCAAAGAGCGCGTACCATTCGGGTTCATAATTGAATATTACGCTTCTTAACGCCTTGTACTGTTTGGGTGTCAGATGTGTTCTTCTTCCCTCTTTCGGTCTTGTTCCCCAGTCATAGTCGTCAAGGTATGCTTCATAAACCTCCGAAACATTTTCCGGAAGCGTATATTTGAATTTCCCGCTCATTGACCTGTCCGATATAATGGACAGGATAACAAATTCATGTTCGGGAAATGATTTGATTATACTGTTAATCCAGCCCGAGACGCCGCCTACCACATAGGGATAGCATCCTTCGGCCACAATACAAATTCTCATCAGAAATCTCCGTCTATTTAAGCATGCCGTCGTATTTAAGGACTTCTTTGTCCGCACTTAGGACTATGTCCGCATCCGCACCTTTGACTTTTATCAGATATGCATCTTTTTCAATCTTCGTGTATTCGGCATTTACGGCTTTAAGAATGTCCTCGTTATGTGTTCTCAAAACGAAATATGCTTCATCGACATTTTCAGTCGTAATTTTGATTCTGTCGTCTTCCTTTTTTGTCTCATAATCGAGATTAAGAAAATCCCTTACCCTGTTATCGGATTGCGAAACCGCCGTGTATTCAAATTCGTCATTGGCAGTCCAGTAAGTATTAAGATTCGAAGTGATAAGTTTTGAATACACCTGCCATTCGTCATCCGTTTCCTCGGGGAACTGGACTTTATGCATGTCTATTAATGTTGTGGCATAGCCTATCGAGGTAAGCATGCATCTGTGCTTAAGTTCCTTAGAATATGTATATTCGTCAGCAACATTGGTTATGCTCTGAAGCGTAACCTTATCGCTTATGTACGAAAGGGTTTCATTCTCATCCTTATTGCTTATCACAGTGTTGATTCTGCTTAGGAATCGGTTGTCTTCTTCAATTCTCGAAGTAACATCATCGCTCATATGGGGAACATATGCACTTGCGAAATGATAATCCTTTTCGGATTCAAAGAAGAATTCGTCGTCTCTCGTTTTGGATTTAAACTGAGCTTCATAATCCCTGCTGTCGAGGCTTCGTCCAATTTCACCGTTGATTTCCTTAACCTGCTGCTGATAAAACTCAAGATATTCTTCAGAAGGATGATTTTTATCCGGGTAATTGTAACCTGTATTGACAAAACATGTCATTTTCAGATTGTATCTGTTGGCTATGGAAACAATTACTGGCCATGTAATATCACGCGAGAGCGTTAATGCATCCATACTGTAGATGCCTTTGATTGTATCCGTATTCTCTTCGGTTATCGTCGGATAATCGGATAAAACCATATTCTGTGCGTTTACCACGGGATAAAGAACATAATCCTTTGCCGAGTACTCTATTGCACTTAAGAATCCCATGCCTGTTTCTTCGTTGATTAAATCAGCACATACGGCATATACGAAAGTGCCGTTGTAATTGTTTCTCCAAAGAAGTTTGGGAAACTCGTTGGCTTTATATTCTTCTTCATCCATCATTCCGACTGCATAGGTTTTACTGCCGGCTCCCGTCTCGTACCAGGGGAACGAAAGATTTAAATCGTTGTATTTCTTTTCTTCCTCTTTCTGAGGTTTGTAAGCTGCTTCTCCGCCTAAAAGGAAGCCTTCAAACACCTGAAATCCTTCTGCGGTAACCGAATCTTCTCGTATGCGGGATATTCCGAGGATTTCCCTTAAACGGTAGGAATGCTTTAACTCTCCGGGTTCGGGCATTGTAACAAACACCATGGGAACCTGATATTCGGCCATTTCGACTATCTTTTGGCTCTCATCAAAACAGTCGGATGTTTCGGCATCGATTAATATCATTTCACTCTTTGATACTTTTGCTTCGGATGCATCCGAAAAAGATTTGTAAGATACCAGATTTCTTTTGGTATAATCGCACCATTCTTTTGCCGCCTCATAGCGTTCGGTATCCGCCTGTCCGAAGTAAACGATGTAATCGTCGCCTTCCGAAGCAGTGTATCTTCCGTCTGCGGACTGTGAGGATTCTTTTACATATTCATTTGTGTCATAACGGTTATTCCTTACTTTAACGACCTGTGTAAACTGGAACATGAAAAAAATCGTTCCCATCATCAAAAGCACGGTAACCAAATTTCGTCTCGAAACCATTAATCCGTCCCGTTTATTCTTTTCTGAACACTCTTATCAGTTCAAGCGTTTCTTTGTCTATTACGATTGAAGAAGATTTTAATTCTTCTATTACATCAAAGAATTCTTCTCTTCTTTCCTGTTTGAAATACAACTTCAGTCTGCATGTATATGTCGAAAGCGCCATCGGATGAAGTATTTTCGCCCTGTCGCACCATTTCTCGCATGCTTCATAGTTTTCCGTTTCCAAAAGTCTTAATGCAACATTTTCTATCTGTTCGTCCGTTAAACGTTCTTTCGCCTCTTCATAGAATATCTCGGTAACCTCATCAAGTTTTCCGACATACTCTTTCTGCTCCATTTCAATGAATACTCTCTGCTTTAAAACCGCATTCATGTATTCAATCAGAGCTTCCGCATAAACAACCCTGTTCTCGGGATCCTCTTTAAGTTTCTTATACTGCTTTTCAACATTTACCCTGAAATCATTAAGAGCATCCTGCAAAACCGATGCGGCATAATGCGCCGTTTCCGTATCGTCACTTGTAAGAGCGAAGTTGATTGAAGAAAGAAATTTCTGAATATCGCCGCTTACAACACTCATCATAAGCGTACGAAGATCTTTTTTATCCGTAATCTCGACAGCTTCCTCAAGTGATGTAAGGTTCCTTTCTTTTTCCTCTTCCGCACGAACGTTAAACTTAACTTTGTCCTTGCTGAATACAACGTCTTCGAGGTCGACGGGTTCGGAAAAGAATACCTTGAACACTATCCATGACGCAATAAAAAAGACCGGACCCACTATGGGAACGACAATCATTATAAAAAGCCTTAATTCAAGACTGTGTTTTCTCTCTTTTTCTCCGTTTTCGTTTATCTGCTCTTTATTCTTTTTGAAAACAAATTTGTTCAGCAAATAATAGATTACGGAAATGAGAGTGTTGATTATTAAAAGGATTATTAATGCTTTTAGATCTCTTGAGTACGAAGGCATCTTACGCCATCCTCCACATATTCGCACGCTATTCCGTTATCTTCTATACGTTTAATGGCAAATCTTGAATCTTCCTTCCTTGTGTTCGAAAGAAGAACATAAAGTTTGTCATCCTCATAAATACCCATAATATCCGATTCTCTCAGAAGCCTTTCGAGTTTGATGCCCACTTCGGAATACATGGTTTCATCTACAAGAATGCGAAGAAGAACGCATTCTGCAAGACCTTCTTTTTCTGCATTAAGATAAGCCTTTGTAAGATCTTCAAACGCTTCTCTTGCAAGAATCTTCGTGCCTTCCACATATCTCTTGTCGGCAAGCGCATCAAGATATCTGCTCGATCTCATTACCGCGTTCTTGATAAGCGCACTGATTACAACAAGCTGATTTGCCTGTCCGAGAGTCATGTTCTCCCAGGGCATCGTCCAGACCATAACAACAATCTGCATTCTGTCCTCATCGTCAAATATCGCATTTGCCATCATCGGATATTTCTCGTCAAGTTTTCTGTTAATATAAACTTCCTTGTTCTTAATTGCATCATACATTTCGCCGAGTTCGCCGTATCTTAACGAATTGCCGAAAGTTCTTGCCTTCTCGCTGGTAGCCGAGAACAGTCTTGCATACTGTGAATTTGAAACGACATAGATTGCAACATCCTTGCTTTTTACAAGCGAGGATATCATTTCAGCCGCATAGAAAAGAACTTCCTCGGGGCTGTACTGATCAAGTGTCGATGTAATCTTGTAAATCTTTCCTACGGAATCGTTCTGATTGACAATCTGTGTTTCAAGAGCATCTTTTACACGTACGTTGGTGGTATTGATGTCCTGAATGTCATGAAGCTGAAGCGATAAGAAGTCTTTCTCGTCGACACTTTCTTTTTTAAGTTTCTTAATCTGATCCCTTAAGTATCCGACAGCCATTCCGACAATAAAAAGCTGGGCAATCCAGACATATGTATTTGAATCGAGAAATACCTCGAATCCGGTTCTGTCGTACATCTGTCTGAAGCAGTATCCCGCAACCGCCAGAACAGCCGAAAAGATGGCCTGCTGCTGTCCGTATACTATTGCAAAAAGCAGAACATACAGAAGATAGAAGTCCAGATTTGCAAAATACTGTGAGCCCGTGGCTCTGTTATTAAGCATAAA